>CAZPAL010000074.1:0-7448 GCA_964584525.1 uncultured Dehalococcoidales bacterium
GTCTGGGGCTGACCTTTTCGATTGAGATATCCCGCCAGGGCGGCAAGAACGAGCTTTCCGCGCAACTCGAAGTATTGCTGCTGACGTTTTTCATGGCCCGTTCGTCCAACCTGGTCAAATGCGCCCCCACTTTCAAACCCCAGACCGTCGTCTCCATGCTGCGCCTCAAAGACCGTCTCGATGACGCCGGCTTCAGCCGGCTGCGGGTGTCGGAGATGGGATACATCATCCGTCTGGGCGAGGCGCGCGCCGTTTTTTTATCGGCGGAGGACTCCTCCAATGTGGTGGGCAACACCGCCCATATCCTGCTGGAAGTGGATGAATCGCAGGACGTCAGCCGGCAGAAATACAGCAAGGAATTCCGCCCCATGGGCGCCGCCACCAATGTCACCACCGTGCACTACGGCACCCCCTGGGATGATGCCACCCTGCTGGAAGAGGTCAAGCAGGCCAACCTGGAACTGGAAAAGAAGGACGGCCGGCGGCGCCACTTCCGCTACGACTGGGAAGAGGTGGCGCGGCACTGCCCGGAGTACGGCGCATACGTCGCCGCCGAGCGGCAGCGGCTGGGTGAAAACCATCCCCTTTTTATGACCCAGTACCGCCTGCTGCCCGTGCATGGGGGCGGAGGCCTGTTGAGCCCCTCCCAGCGTGCGCAGCTTATGGGCGGCCACCCGCGCCTGCACCACAGCGAACCGGGCCGGGTTTACGTGGCGGGTGTAGATTTGGCCGGGGAGTGCCCGGAATCCGAACTATTAACCGCCTTGCAACCGCGCCGGGATTCCACCGTCATCACCATCGCCGAACTGAGCTGGGCGGCGGCCCCGCCCGGCCTGCCGCCCGAAGCCGCTTTGCGCGTGGTAGAGCATTACTGGTTCAACGGGCAGCCGCACAGCGAACTCTACGCCCGCATGGTGGATATCCTGGGCCGCCTGTGGGGCTGCCGGCGCGTGGTGGTGGACGCCACCGGGCTGGGGCAGCCGGTGGCGTCTTTCCTGCGCCGCTCGCTGGGGTCGAGGGTGAAAGCCTTCGTCTTTACGGCCGCATCCAAATCCGCGCTGGGCTATAACCTGCTGGCGGCGGTCAACACCGGCCGGCTCAAGATGTACGCCGCCGACGGCTCCGCCGAGGCGCAGCAGTTCTGGCAGGAGATGGAACAGGCGCGCAGCAGTTACCGGCCCAACCAGACGCTGGCCTTCGGGGTGGAAAGCACCCGCGGGCACGATGATTTCCTGATGAGCCTGGCGTTGGTGGTGGAGGCAGGGCGGGAGGGATTGCCTCCGCGGGTGGCACGCGGGGCTCGGGAATAAAGAAAGGGCTGGCTCCGAAGAGCCAGCCCTTTCTAGTGCCGTGAAGGGGGAGTTTAGTAGGACTGGTAGGCCATGCGGCGTCCCAGCCACAGGCCCAGAATCAGGGCTGCCAGAATCCCCAGGCCGTACCACAGGTGAATCATCCAGCCGGGCAGGATGAAGCCTACGTTGAAAGCGTTGGCGGGAGACCACTCCCCGACGTTGCCGGCCCCGTCCACGGCGCGCACGCGCCAGACGTAGGAGGAGCCGCCGCCGGCGGAGGGCAGCTTGTCGGCGGTGTAGACCTTGCCGTCGATGGTAACCGTATCGGCCCCGGTCATGAGCAGGTTATTGCTGGTCAGGCCGGTTTTCTGGAGCAGCACGGTCTGGAAGTTCGGGTCCAGGCTCAACTGGAAATCATAGGTGACGCCCGAAGGGTCGGCCACGCTGTACCAGCTGAAGGGAACCGGCTGCTTGGGCTTGAAATTGTTGACCGGGCCGGCCAGGGCGGGCGCATCAGGCGACTTGCCCTCCATGAAGAAGGCGAAGCTCTTGCTGTTGGTGCCGTCCGAAACCAGGATGCTTTTCTCGCCTTTCTCGATGGCGGGGATGGCGAAGAAAGCGCTGAAAGAGCCGTCCGAGGCGGTCCTGGCGGTGGCCAGTTGAATCTGGGTGCCGTCGAAGCGGATGACGACATCGGCATTGGGTTTGAATCCGGTGCCGGCTACCGTCACTTCCAGGCCGGCGTGCCCGGGCGCGGCGGCGGTGGTGACCGGCGTCATGCTGACGGCGGAAAGGGTGGTGAAGTCGGCCTTGCCGGTATTCGAGCCGTCGGTGGCTTCCATGACATAGGTGCCGGCTGCCCCGCCGGGCAGTGTGAGGGCCAGCACGAAGTAGCCGTTGGAGTCGGTGGTGAGCAGGGTGGTGGGCAGGATGGCGTTATTGTATTTCAGGGTGATGGTTTTATTGGCGGTGAAGCCGTAGCCCAGTATGTTGACCTGGTCGCCCTTGACGCCGCTGGCGGGCGTAACCACGATTTTAGCGGTCACATTGACGGCGGCGCTGGCTTCGACGTTCACCGAATTGGTGTAGTGGGCCCGGATTTGCCAGTTGCCGGCGGGAACGAAGAGGATGCCGAGGTTGGCGCTGAAGGTGCCGTCAGCCGCGGTGGTCACGGTCTCGGGGAAATCGTAGTAGAGTGAGCTGGAGCGGTAGAAGATGAAGCCCACCTCGCGGCCGGGCAGGAAGCCCGAACCGCTGGCGGCGATGATGTCCTCATAAACGCCGGTGGTGGGGCTGACCGACATCCTCGGCGTGACCGTGAACGGCGCAGCGGCGCTGTTGTTGGAGGCGTCCGTGGCGGTGATGGTGAAATTGCCGCCTGCCACGGAGGGGATGGTGATGGAGGCCGCGCTGAAAACGCCGGTGGCATCGGTGGTAGCCGTGCCGACGGAGGTGGTGCCCATGGTGATGGTGACAACCGAACCGGCGGCGAAGCCCGAACCGCTGACGGTGGCCTGCGAGCCGACCGTGCCGCTGGCGGTGCCGCCGGCGGTGGTGACGCTGATTTTAGGCTCGACGGTGAAGGTGCCGGTGGATTCAGCCAGGTCGGGGCCGACCACCGCTATGGTGTGCGCGCCGGCCCGAATGGAAGGCACGGTGAAGCTGACACTTGACAGGTTGCCGGCGGCATCGGCGGTACCGGTTAACCCGGCCACGGCCACGCCGTCAAGTTTGAAAGTGACGGTGCCGGGGGAGAAGTTCTGGCCGCTGATGGTGATGATATCGCCGGGCACCACTTTAGTCTTGCCGGCTGGCAGGGTCAGGTTGATGCTCTGGGTGACGTTGAATGTGGCGGTAGCGGCGCCGCCCACGTCCGAGGCGGTGAGGGTGTATTCGCCGCGGGGGGTGATGGCCGGCACGGTGAAGTTGGTGGTGAAGCCGCCGGTAGCTGTGCTGTTGACGAAAAAGGTGGTCAGGCCGGTGATGCCGCCGATACTGACCTGGTTGCTGGCGCCGAAGCCGGTGCCGGTGACGCCTATCAGGGTGCCGGCGCCGCCGCTGGTGGCGCTGAGAACGATTTTAGAGTTCAGGGTGAAGGTAGCCGCCCTGGCCCCGCTGGTGGTGGAGATGGTATGCGCGCCGCGCACCCCTGCCGGGATGGTGACGTTGGCGCTGATGGCTCCGGAGGCGTTGGCGGTGGCGGTGCCGAGGGGGGTGGTATTGTTCCACAGCAGGGGCACACTCTGGCCGGCGGTGAAGCCTGTGCTGCTGACGTTGACCACGCTGCCCACCGTGCCGGTGTTGGGGGTGAGGGTGAAACCGGTGACGACGGTGAAGGTGGCCGTGGCGATACTGGTGCCGGCGGTAAACCACAGCGTATAGGTGATGGATTCGGCGGTGGAGGGGACGGTTATGGTGGTGGCGATGGTGCCGGTTGGGCTGGAAGTGACGGTGTAGGCGCTGCCTCCCCAGTGCGGGAGTGGCTGTATACCAACGAGGGTCGTATTCCCCCATCCGGTTCCGGTGATGGTTATCACGGTACCGGGCGGGCCGCTGGTCGGGTTGAGAGCAACGGTTTCACCTGCGGCCGCCACCGGCGCGCCGACTGCCATCGTGCCCAGCACAGCCAGGGAAAGAGCGATGGTTAGAAACTTGAGAATTCTTGGGAACTTCAACACATACCTCCTGAACGCACTTATTTTCCTGCTTGTATTAGGGACAAGAGTAGCCTTTTTAGCCTTGACTTGTCAACTATAACGACGGATGGCGACAAAAGTTAGTTGTAAAAAATAGAACGTTTGTGCTAACTTTTTCAACAGCACCGCCGGGGGTGTTTTTATGCAGCCAACGGACTGAAACCCGGCGGCAGGAGGATGAAGATGAGTGAAAAGATTTCAAGCGATTTTGAAGGCGCCGGCGACGACCTTCCCGAGCGCTGCCGCTACGCCGATGAAGGCTGCGAGATGGCGCCGGCCTGCCTGTCATGCCCCTTCCCGGTATGCGTATATGAGGTGCCCGGCGGGCGCCAGGCGCTGGTCATCAGCCAGCGCGACGCCGAAATCGCCCGCCTTTTCCGCGACGAGCATCTCAGCGTCCGGGAACTGGCGGCGGTTTTCGGGCTCAGCCGGCGCAGCGTGCAGCGGGCGGTAAAGCGCCACCGGGGCGCGGCAGCCGGCAGCACGGCCGGAGGGGCGGCATGAGCACGGACTTCAACCCGGCCGAACTCAGCCGCCGCGACAGCGAACGCATCCGCGGCTACCGCCCGCTGCTGGATTTTTATGCCGGCCGCCAGTGGGCGGCGCGCAGCGCCAGGGGCGAGAAGCAGCTTACCTTCAATTACGCCCGCGTGGTGCTGGACAAGCTCACCTCTTACCTGACAGGCGGCATGCGGCTCTGCCTGCTGCCGGCGGACGATACCCCGCAAGCCGCCGAAGAGGCCGCGCTGGCTGAACGGGCTTTGCGCCTGGCAGCGGATGACAACAACCTGGAGCAACTGGATTTCGACACCGAACTGGACTGCGCCATTTTGGGTGACGCCGCTTACCGGGTGGCCTGGGACGCTCGCGCCGGCAGGGTGAGGGTCAGCGCGCCCGATGCCGGCGGGTTGTATGCCTGGTGGCGCCCGGATGACGCCCGGCAGGTGTGGCGGGTGGCCTTCAGCTATCCGGCCGGGGCGGAAAGTTCCGCCGGGGATGTGGTGGTGGAGGTATGGACGGAGGCGGTTTTTGAAATGTGGCGGGACGGGTGCCTGGCCGAACGCAAGCCAAACCCTTACGGCTTCATCCCCTTCATCATCTTCCCCAACCTGCGCCAGCCCAAGTCCTTCTGGGGCCAGTCCGACCTGCCGGCGCTGATGGAACCCCAGCGCGAACTGAACCGCGCCCTCTCCCAGCTTTCGCACATCCTGGAGCTGTCCGGCAATCCTATCGCGGTGCTGGAAAACGTGGAGAGGTCGGAAGACATCGCCGTGCGCCCGGGGGCGGTGTGGAGCCTGCCGGAGGAGGCCAAGGCCTACCTGCTGGACCTGCTTCAGGGCGGCGGCGTCAACCTGCACCTGGGCTATATCGAGATGCTCTACCGCACGCTGCACGACATCGCCGAATCGCCCCGGGCGGCTTTCGGCGGCACGGGGCGGGACCTGTCGGGGGTGGCGCTGGAGATGGAAATGCAGCCCCTGTTGCAAAAAATCTGGCGCAAGCGCCTCATCCGCGAGGCGGTTTACCGGCGGCGGGCGGAGATGATGCTCAGGCTCATCGAACGCTTCGGCGGCCGGCATTTCGGCAGCCCGCGCATAGACGTCACCTGGAGCGCGGTGCTGCCGCGGGACGTTTCACGGGTGGCGGCCGGGGAAGAAGCCATGGTGCAGAGCGGCATCCATTCCCGGCGGCGGGCCATGGAGGAACTGGGGGTCAGCCAGCCCGAAATTGAATTCAAACGCTGGCTGGAGGAGAGGGCGGCTATTTTAGCCATGAACCGCCAGTACCAGAACGGCCGACACCCGCCGGCGGATGAGCGCGGGCGGAACCAGGGGGTTGAGAAATTATGAACCTGAACGACATCCGCCTGATGATGCGCCGCGACCTGCGGGACGAAGACGAGGCTTCCCGGCGCTGGAACGACGACAGCCTGGAACGCCATATCCGGCAGGCCCTGGCCGAGATTTCCGCCCGGCTGCCGCTGGAGGCGGTGGCGGTGCTGACAACCGTTCCCGGCAGCCGCGATATCGACATCTCAGGCCTGGCCGGCCTGGTCACCCTCCGGGAACTGGAATACCCGCTGGGGCGTTTCCCGGCTTCGCTGCCGCGTTTCAGCCGCTGGGGAGGGGTGCTGACACTGCTGAATGGGGAGGCGCCTGACGGCTCGCCCGCCCGGCTGCGTTACGGGGCCGCTTACACGCTGATGGAGGACGGCGGCACGCTGCCGGACAGCCTGGCGGACCTGCTGGCGCTGGGCGCTGAGGGCTACGCCTGCCTGGCGTGGGCGGTCTATGCCACCAACCGCGTCACCATCGGAGGCACCGGCACCGCGCTGGATTACCGGCGGCTGGGGGAGGCGCGCCTGGAGTTTTTCCGGGCGGAACTCGGGCGCCTGGGCGAAGGCGGCTCCCTGCGCGCGGCACAGCTTTACAGGGGGTATTGATAATCAGGAGGGGCTTGCGCCCCTCTTGGACACCCCGGAGATGACCGTTCGTGTCATGCTGGAAGCCATGATGAATGGCTGAAGCATCCTGGGCGGGGGCAGACACTCGCGGACTCCCCGCGCACCAATTATGAAAACAATAGAAGTAATAGGAGGCATTTTAATTTGAGCGAGTTATACCGGGCATTGTGGTCGCGCTTGGGCGGGCGCCCCTGGACCTTCATCCTGCGCGACGTCTGGCATCAGACGGAAGGGTTGTGCATCCTGGCGCTGGTAGCCGCCGGAGTGGTGCTGGGGCATTTCCTCTGGCACGAGGTGCTGTGGTATCTGATGTCGTTTGCCCTCGGATACCTGGCAGGGCACCTCTTCTGGGGCAAACAGTACATACCCCACCAGAAACCCGGCCAGGAGCCGCCGGATTGAAGCCGCTTTCGGATACCTTGAGGGCCGCCCAGCAAGCGCCGGCCTCGCAGCCGCTGGTACGGGTCACCGCCGCCAACCGCCGCCGCGGGGTTGTGCGGCTGGACTTCGAGCGCATCTACAGCGGCGCGGAGAGCGAGTACCTTCACAGCCTGGCCGTAGCCGGCGACGGCTCGCTGATACGCGCGCGGCTGACCCCGCCGGCTGAAGGCCGCCGGCTTTTCATCCAGCGCGTGGAAAACCCTTCCGCATCCTCTGATTTCGCCACCTGGACGGACAGCGGGCGCTACAACATCGTCGCCTGCGCCGCGGCCGCCTGGGGCAGCCAGGTTTATATCCTCTGGGCACGCTCCGACCGCTGCATCGAGATGCTCGCCAGCCATGACTGCGGAGCAGACTGGGATGCGGTGGAAGTGGTGGATTATCTGCCCACTACCGACATCAACGGGCTGTGCGCCGCCTGTAAACCCAACGGGGACATGGCGCTCTTCATCGCCGGGCAGGATACGCTCTATATCAAAGAGCGCCTGGCCGGCCAGTGGCAGGCCAGGGCGGCCTGGGACAAGGACTGCGGCGCGCTGAGCGGGGCGGCGGCCT
>CAZPAL010000075.1:0-7419 GCA_964584525.1 uncultured Dehalococcoidales bacterium
GCGGGGAACAGGCCGCCATCGCCCACGTCTACTGCGGACTGACCGGGCTGGATGATTTTCTGGGCGGGCTGCAGCGTTCCGATCTTATCATACTGGCAGGGCGCACCAGCATGGGGAAAACCAGCCTGGCGCTCAACATCGCCCGCAACGCGGCGGTGGATTACGGTGCCTGCGTGGCTATTTTCAGCCTGGAGATGTCACGCCAATCGCTGGTGCAAAGATTGCTCTCCAGCGAAGCCGAGGTTAATTCCCGTAACCTGCGGCTCAATCAGAGCAGCGAAGAAGAGGAACGGCGCGTGATGGAAGCCCAAGGTAAGCTTTCCCAGGCGGCTATCTATATCGATGATTCTTCGCAACTGCGGGTGATGGAGATGCGCTCAAAAGCCCGCCGGCTGCACTACGAACGCCCCCTCGACCTGATAGTGGTGGATTACCTGCAACTGCTGCAGGGGGAGGGCCGTTCCGAAAACCGCGTGCAGGAACTGAGTTACATCACACGGGCGCTCAAGGGACTGGCCCGTGACCTCAATGTGCCGGTAGTGGCGCTTTCCCAGCTCAGCCGGGCGGTGGAGGGGCGTTCATCGCGCATACCCCAGCTTTCCGACCTGCGTGAAAGCGGCAGCATCGAGCAGGACGCCGATGTGGTGGTTTTTATCCACCGAGAAGCGGCTTATTACCGCACGCAGGAAGAATGGGACAAAGAACACCCCAACGAAGAATATCCCCGCGAAATGGCCGACATCATCATCGCCAAGCACCGCAACGGGCCCACCGGCAACGTCAAGGTACGTTTCAAGCAGGCTTTCACCAAATTTGAGAATCTGCCCCATGCCTGGGCGACGCCCTCATGAAGCGTTTCGAGGGCTTCCCCGCCCGCATGGAATTCAGCCCCGTTCCGCGCGTCTTCATCAACCAGGTGATGCCCCGCATGACCAGCGCCGGCGAAATCAAGGCGCTGCTCTATGTTTTCAATGCTGTCTATCAGAAAAAAGGCAGCCTGCGCTTTGTCAGTTACAGCGAACTCGCCGGTGCGCTGTCGGGCGCCGCGGAAAACTCCGGCGCCGGCGCACTCTGGCAGGCGGAGTTGAAGCAATCGCTGGCGGCTGCGGTTGATGACGGCCTGATTTTAGCACTGGACGCGGGTTCCGGCCCCGACGCAGAGACACTTTATTTTGTCAACGGGCCGTTTGAACGGGAGGCTGTCCGACGCGTCAAACGCGGAGAGATGAACCTTGAAGGCGTCCCGCCCGCTGAATTTCCCCCCGACACCCCGCCACCCACGCCGGATATTTTTACGCTCTATGAGGCCAATATCGGCCAGTTGACGCCCATGATAGCCGAGGAGCTGAAGGACGCCCTGGCAACCTATCCCGAAGGCTGGATAGCGGACGCCATCAAGATAGCGGTCACTCAAAACAGGCGTAACTGGCACTACGTGTCCCGCATACTTGAGCGCTGGACGGCGGAAGGTAAAAAAGATGGAACATATAAGCAGGATACTCAGGTCGCCGAACAGGATAGATACATCAGAGGACGATATGGCCCCCTCATCCAGCGTTGACCAGGAACCCCCAACCTGCCCCCAATGCGGAGGCGCCGGTTTTGTACACCCGCAGCTGGCGGGTGGCAAACCGGATTACAGCGCGGCCGTTCCGTGCCGGTGTACCCGGCAGATGGAAAGCGACCGGCGGCGCGGCCGCCTGGAGCAATATTCCAACCTGGGTGCCCTGGGTGAACTGACCTTCGACACGCTTTCCCCGCTCGGCAGGAGCGGCGATCCGCTCAGCCAGCAGCAATTCCAGCGCGCCTGCGAGGCAGCGCAGAAATTTGCAGCCGGCCCCGAGGGCTGGCTGTTCATCAGCGGCCCCAGCGGCTGCGGTAAAACCCATCTGGCGGCGGCCATAGCCAATCGGCAGATTATGGAAAACACTGCGGTTCTGTATATCACCGTGCCCGACCTGCTGGACCACCTGCGCGCAGCCTTCGCTCCCGAGAGCGAACTGCCGTACGACCGCCTTTTCGAGCGCGTCCGCAACGCCCCCTTGCTTATCCTGGACGACCTTGGCGTCCAATCCGGCAGCAGCTGGGCACAGGAAAAACTGGACCAGCTGCTCAATCACCGCTACCAAAACCGCCTGCCGACGGTCATAACCAGCGAGGCGGCGCCCGATGCCTTGCCGGAACGTTGGAGCAACCGCTTACTGGATGAAAGCCTGTGCCGTATTTTTGTCATCGATGACCGCAGGAAAACTTTGGACATGGCCTGGCAGGACGGGTTGGAGCTGGAAAAAAACATGACCTTCCAGAATTTCGATGCCCGCCGTGTCAACCTGCCGCCGGAAATCCAGGACAACCTGGGGCGGGCTTACCGGTTAGCCATGGATTTCGCGCGCGCGCCGGAGGGCTGGCTGGTGTTGCAGGGGACAACCGGCTGCGGCAAAACCCACCTGGCGGCGGCGGTGGTGAACCACCGCTACCAGTCCGGGCATCCGGCTCTCTTCGTGGTGGTTCCCGAGTTTCTGGACCACCTACGCTCGACATTCAGCCCGGAGAGTAAAACCTCCTACGACCAGTTGTTCGAACGCGTCAAGACCACGCCGCTTTTGGTGCTGGATGATTTCGGCGAACAGAGCACCACTTCATGGGCGCAGGAAAAGCTGTACCAGGTCATCAACTACCGCTATAACGCCCGCTTGCCGACCATCATCACCACCAGCCGCGCCCTGGAGGAAATGGAGCCGCGCATCAGTTCCCGGCTGGCGGACCGCAAGATGAGCACGGCGTTCAACATCATGTCCCCGGATTACCGCACCGACATCACCCTCAGCCACAACCGAAGGCCATTCCGCAAGATGCCCGGGGATAAACGCGCTTAACCCGGCGGCCGATTATTTGATGGACGGGAGCGGTATGGTAGCTCCGGCCAGCGTCTCAAGCTCCAGCGGCTGACACGTTTCGGCCATTTTGGATATCTTGTTGTGGATAGCCGTCACCTGTTCCTCGCTCATGCCGAAAGACGGGAAAACGGTCAGCAGCTGTTCCGGACTGTCGTCCTTGTAACGCACGCCGATGTTGTACACGCTGTTGGCATAGGCATAGAAAGTCAGCTTGACGCGGGGCACGCCCCTGGCGGCCTTCTCGACATCATCCAGGCGCACACAACTGAAGGCCAAGTTTTCCGCAGCCCGGGACTCCTCGCCCAGCCGGATATCCAGACCGATGTTGGGCTGGTCGTCCTCGGTGGTGGTCACCACTACCCGGCGTTTAGCCGGCAAGGGAGTGCCTTTGGGAATGATGACGATGAACGTTCCGCCGCGCGAGGCGATGCCCAGTGACCATTTGGTTGTGTCTGCCACGGATAAGAATCTATATCATCCGGCGCTATCTGTCAACAGCGCCGAGGATTGGGGAGGGCCATCCATTTGCATTTGCTGGGCGGCTTTCATTAAAATACGTGAAACGCGGCAATCATGAAAACAGGCGGTAAAAGGTGTTAGCCAATCGGCCGGTACTGGTTCTCAACCAGGGTTATGAACCCCTGAATATATGCCATCTCAAGCGCGCGCTGGCACTGGTAATGGAGGGCCGGGCGGAGATGCTGGAGGACGGGGCCGGTTATATACGCAGTTCTCAGCGGGCCTATGCCATTCCTTCGGTAATCAAACTCGACCACATGGTGAGAAGACCGGGAGCCGAGAGGAAACTGACGCGCGTAGGCATCTTCCACCGCGACGACTACCGCTGCCAGTACTGCGGAAAACAGGTCGGCCTGACCATCGACCATGTCATCCCGCGCTTCCAGGGCGGGCGCCATACCTGGGAAAACATGGTGGCTGCTTGCGTGCCGTGTAACCGCCGCAAGGCCGGCCGCACGCCTGAACAGGCCAACATGAAACTGGCTAAACCCCCCGTAAAACCCAAAAACGGTTATGCCTTTTACGTTCCCCACCGCTACCAGGCTTATATGGATATCTGGGTAAAATACCTGCCCGAATACTATACCGCCTGATCAGGCGGGGGTTCGCAACATTCCGCGGCATCGATGGCCGGCACCTGGCTGGATGGGGCTGTGTCGGCAGCGGAGGGGCTGGCTTTCTGCTGCCGGTTGCCAGCGGGCGGCGGGCTTACTCTTCCCCCGTTGGCCGCCCGGGTGGGCACATCTTTCACCGGAGCGATAATCCGGACCTTGGCAAGGGGAAGCTCCAGCCGGGCGCCTGTTTCAAACTCCACCAGCACCTTCTCGGTGAGCGGGTTTGCCCCAATCACCACCCCGGGGCCGGTATCGGTCATGACCCGTGTGCCGTCCCGCGGTATTTTTTCCTTCATCTCCCGGTACTGGCAGTATTCGTAACCCAGACAGCACAACAGGCGCCCGCAAACACCGGATATTTTGAGCGGGTTGAGCGGCAGGTCCTGCACCTTGGCCATCTTGATGGATACCGGAGCGAAGTCCGACAGGAAGCTGGCGCAACACAGTTCGCGGCCGCATCGCCCGTATCCTCCCAGCAGCTTGGCTTCGTCGCGGGGACCTATCTGCCTTAATTCCACTCTCACATGCAGATTGTGGCTGAGTTCCCGAACCAGTTCGCGGAAGTCCACCCTGTTATCGGCACTGAAAAAAATAGTCAAGTGGCTGGCGTCCAGGTTGTGCTCGGCTGATATCAATTTCATGGGCAGTTCCAGCCTGGCTACTATCCTGGCGCATTCGGCTAACGCCGCCGCTTCCTTTTCAGGCAGCAGGCGCTCTCTTTCAAGGTCGTCTGCGCCAGCCAGGCGCAACACGGGTTTCAGGTCCGCCGGCGCTTCACCGCCCTCCGCCTGGATGGTTTCGACCACCTCTCCTAGTTCCTGCCCACGCACTGTCTCCACCACCACCTGTTCCCCTTTCTTGAGTTCCAGTTGCCTGCTGTCGAAGCTGTAAACCTTGCACCCGCGGCGGAAACGCACTCCTATTACCCTGGGCATAGTTATTTCTCCTTACCGATGCCGGCGCCCGCGGGACGCACCCCCCGGGGCATCTCCAGCATCAAAACTTCCAGTGCCAGTTGTGCGTTGACGTTGCGGCGCAGGTGGCGCCGCGATTTTCTGAGCAGGGATAAAAAGCGCTCGATTTCCTCAAGCGTAAGCGCCCCGGCCAGATTTTCCATATCATCCAGGTAATCCAGGTTGGCGGCCGCTCCGGGCAACCCCGCCCTGATCAACAGCAGGTCGCGCCACAAATCGAACCACTGTTCGAAAATGGCTTCAACCTCCGCCCTGCGCTGGCTGGAGAGCGCGGATAACCTGGCGGCATAATCGAAACGGGCGGCGTAACCGCTGCCGATGACTTCCATCATCTGCTGCATCATCATGTGGCGGGTGTCCATCCAGGCATCATCGGACGCAGCCGTAAAGGCCAGCCCCGGGGCTCCATGGCAGAGACGGGACAGCAACCGTGCTCGCTCGGGCACCAGCCCGCGCTCCAGCAAGGCTTCCTCTACCAGCGCTGGGCTGACCGGCCTCAGCTCCAGGCACTGGCAGCGTGAGATGACTGTTCCCGGCAGACGTTCCGGTTCGGCGCTGAGCAGTATGAAGACCACGCCATCCGGCGGCTCTTCCAGCACTTTCAGCAAACAGTTGGCCGCCTCCAGCGACATTTGCTCTGCCCCGTCGATAATAAAAACGCGGCGTGAGCCTTCAAACGGCGGCAGGCTGGCCCAGTGCTGAACCTGGCGCACCTGTTCGATGCCGATTTCGGTTTTAGCCTTGCCGTCCGCGGACTCAGCGGCTGCCAGCACCCGGATTACCTGCACGTCGGCATGCGAGCCGGCAGCGATTTTGCGGCAACTGTCACACTTCCCGCAGGGCGCATCAGCCGAGCGGCAATTCAATGACTGCGCCAGCGCCCGCGCCAGGGTATCCTTCCCCACGTGCGCCGGCCCGCTGAAAAGATAAGCGTGAACCGGGGATTCGCGCCTCAGATCGAGTTTGAGATAAGCTGTCTCCCTTTGGTGGCCGGTCACAGCCCACATGGTGCCTCCCCGGGGTTACAGAAGGTCACAGCTTGTCAGGTCCTGAATGGTTTGGCGGCGGCGGATGAGCCTGGCCTGCCCGTCGGCCACCATGACGATAGGCGGTTTGAGAGCGGCGTTATAGTTGGAGGACATCGGCACGCAATAAGCCCCGCAGACCGGGACAGCCAGCAAATCCCCGGCGGAAAGCAAGGGAAGGCGGGCATCCCTGACCAGGATGTCTCCCGATTCGCAATAGCGCCCGGCTACCGTGACCCCCTGCGTTTCATCCTCCGCAGCCCGGTTGGCAGCCATCACCTCGTAGCGCGCGTTATACAACGACGGCCTGATATTGTCAGCCATGCCACCGTCCACGGCGATATAATGGCCGCCGGCTACCTCTTTGGTAAAACCGGTTGTGTAGAGAGCCACTCCGGCCTGCGCCACGATGGAGCGCCCGGGCTCGATGGTCAAGGCAGGAGGCTGCAGATTCAGCCGCCCGCAGGTGTTCATCAAACCGGCCACGATGCCCGCGGCGAAGTAAGCCGTGTCAGGCGCGGGGCTGTCCAAGGTGTACTGTGTCCCGAACCCCCCTCCGATATCCAGTTCTTCGATTTCGAAACCGTGGCTGCGCTTGATTTCCGCCGCCAGTTCCAGCACGATGTCCATCGCTTCCAGGTACGGCTGGACGTCGTTGATGAGCGAACCGATGTGGAAATGCAGTCCCACCAGATTCAGGCTGGGAGCGCCCAGCGCCTGCGCAATGGCATCGGCAGCGGCAAAGAGCGGAAACCCGAATTTGCTGCCCAGCACGCCGGTGGAGAGGTGAGCATGGGTGTGAGCATCTACCCCCGGGGTGATACGGAGCAGAATATCAGGAATGCGTCCGCTCCCCTCGGCCAGGCGCGCCAGTAGGCGCAACTCATCCAGGCTGTCAACCACAATGCGCCCGACATGGCGGGACAGAGCCAGTTTCAGCTCCTCGGCGCTCTTGTTGTTGCCGTGGTAATAAACCATATCCATAGGAAATTTGGCCGATGCCGCCACCGCCAGTTCACCGGGCGAAACCACGTCCAGCCCCAGACCCTCTTCTTTTATCAGCCCGGCCAGCGCCCCTATCAAAAAAGCTTTGCTGGCGTACTGCACGGTGGTGCCGCCGTAACGGTTCTGAAATTGATGTCTGTATTCGCGGCAGCGCCGGCGTAGCGTGACTTCATCGAAGATATAAAGGGGCGTGCCAAAATCCGCCGCCAGTTTGACCAGATCGCAGCCGCCGATGGAAAGATGCCCCGCCTTGTTGATTTCGGTGCTGAAGGGGAAAACACTTAATTTGCTTGCCATATGTCCTATGATATCAACCGGATTGAATTGAAGTCAATCGGCCTGGGCAAAGGTCGCCGGCTGGTTTTTTGCCGCCGGTAAGATAACC
>CAZPAL010000076.1:0-7411 GCA_964584525.1 uncultured Dehalococcoidales bacterium
GTGGACATTTTTTTAAATAGGGGTCATCCATAACTCGCGAAGTTTCCGTTATATCACTAAACAGGACCTTATTTAGATAAAACGAACATAATTTAGAATTTAGGAAAGCCAATACATAATAGAGTGATATATTGCTGTCTTTGACAACCAAGTTCACAAGTTTTTCTGTCGTTAGCACCGTTTTGGGTGCAAAAGCGCAGGTTAGCCTATTGCCCCTCATGACTTTTACGATGATTCTATCTACTGAGAGTTTTTTAATAATATCCTGAAAACCGGAAAAACACTTCGATAAATCCATTCTTGTTATTTTATTGATTGCGTACATTGTTACGTCTGGTACTTTATTAACAAACATGAATTCCCCGCGCCCACTAATCTCAGCCTTCAAGTTGTCGGGTATGTACAAACCTCGAAAAACGTCCCTCGGGAAGTCCTCTAGAAGCGCTCCTAGTTGAACAGTACGTAGTATATTTTGTGTTACGTCCCCAATCTCTGATAAGATCAGGGTTTCTGATTTAACCATCATATTTTGATTTATTGCTGGGAGTTTTACTAACGTTTTTTCTGTTGAAAACCGCTTGACAGGTTCAAAACGTACGACCGCCGCCTTGTTTTCATTGTCGGAATATTTACTTTTCTTGAAAGCTATGACAACGGATTCCAAATTAACAGCTTCAAATGAAATTCCACAGTCACCGAGACACCTTATCTCATTTGTCAAAATATAGTTTCTGGAATATCTCCAATCATTTGCGAATATAATCGACTTGGGCACAATATAACTCAGTACCCCATGATTCGCTAATAAATGGCCTGCCATGAGGATGAAGGCCTCTGCACTGTCTAAGTTCTTTTTCACGCCGGATAAAGCCCGAATGTTAGCGGATTCAACAGGTTTTAAATCAATTCCCCAAGGCGGATTCGCAATTACCACATCAAAACCACCCGTCACCCCAAACATCCACTCAGGGTCAAACCACCCACTAGCCTTATACGAAAACGGCTCCCATTCAATGAGTTTTTCCGCTAGCGAATTGACGCTCCACTCCCTGGAGTGTTCAACCAGCAGAGCCTGGGTTTCCCTGAATTCCCTTTCGACGCGCTTTTTATCATCCCCGTAGCTACGCAGGTAACTATCCCGCAGCATCTTCAATTTCTGAATAATGGGCGAGAGCACCATACTGCCCTGCTCAATTTCTTTGCCGGGAAGCCCAATCAAGCTGTTGGCCGTCACGAATTTGAATTCCAGATTAGGAAGCGGTTCGATACCCCGGTTTTCCTCCTGGTCTATCACCACCTCGTCCACCACCAGCGATAGAAAACAGCGCAGTTTGGCGATTTCCACGGCGATAGGCTGAAGATCCACCCCGTAAATGGAGTCCTGGATGATGGTCAGCTTGCGAATGTACTGTTCGTTGCCCTTGCGCAGTTTATCCTCGATAATGCTTTTCAATACCGGATGATACGAAGCCAGGTAAAGGGTTCGCCATAGCTTCAAATCCGGATCCGCTTTTTGTAACGCCAGTATCATGCGGTGGAGTATGCCCATGGGGAAAGCCCCCGAACCACAAGCGGGGTCGATTATTTTAATCTCATTGAGTGCTTTCACCACCGATTCTTTGTCCGTATCCGGCCAACCCTCGATATCCTTTTCGTAATCCAGCAGGGCAATGACCTTTTCCTCATCCAGGCTGGTTTTAGTCAAAAGATACTGCTTGAGAGACTGCTCTACCATGTAATCTACGATGACGCGCGGGGTGTAATAGCTGCCGGTGGCCTTGCGGGCGGTTTCTCCAGTTTCCGGGTTCACTTCCGCCAGCAGGTTCTCAAAAATGCGGCCCATCATCTCCGGGTCAACCGAAACTTCGGCGTCAACCAAGGAATTTTCGTCGATGGTGAAGTTATAGCGTTCCAGCAGTTCGAAGAAATCCTTGAACCACCCATCTGGAATCTTGAGGGCGTAATTGGGGCAGCCATCATAACCATCATTGGGATGTTCTTCGAACAAACCGCCGTTAAGGAACGGCACCTCTTTATGATTCGGAATGAGGAGAGCCGTTTCCGGTTTTCGGTCTTTGCTCGGGGTATTCATCAACTCGAAAAACAGCCGCTCCAGCGTGGAATGATAATAATCCGGCTTGACCGCCCCGCTCGAAAGCAGGCTGGCTGGAATCAAAGCCATACCCGCAGGTGAGGTTTTGTGCTTCAAAAACCAGCAGAAGGTAATACGGCCTATCAGACGTACCGCAAACTCTTCGAACCTTGTTTTGTTCTCATCAGTCACCGAGGGTAACACCAGTTGCCTTGGGTTGCCCTCTCTCCCCGTCAGCGTATAATAGAACCGGGCTATCTCCTTATAGAACTCCTTGTTGACCTGCTCCACCGAGAAGGCGTTTTTAACCGCATCCAGGCTGGAAAAATCGCACTTTACGCCGATGCGTTCCCGGAAAGTGTTGTTGGTAAGCTCCGGGCTGACGAAATAGGTGAAGCGCCGGAAATTGGAAAAATCGCGCTTGCCGCCCTGGTACCGGGTATAGACCAGGCTGAAACGGAAACGCCCGCCGTCCCCCCGGAACACAAAAATACCGGCATCATACCGGTTTAGTTTCTTAAGGATTTTCTTGGCCGCTTCGTATTGGGCCTTTTTGCCGGAGCGCTCGGAGAGTTCGCCGCCCACCTTAGCGCTGATTATAACCAGTTGGTCAATCTCGCTGAAATTGAGAGTGCCCAGCAGTTCGAAGCCGGAGAAGCGTTCATCCGCGTATTCCGGGAGCGGCTGCGCCAGCGGGCAGAACTGATTGAACCCGCTGAAGAATTGGCGCAGGGCATCCGCGCCGGCTCCGCTTGAGATTACCCTATCCAGTTGCTCCTTGCTCATGCGGTATCTCCAACACATTCTGCACCGCCACAATCACGGTTTTGTCCGTGCGGGAAGTGCGCGTTTTTATCTTCTCCAGGTAGTCGGCACCCAGTTCATGGCGCAGTTTGAGGATTTCGCCCAGCACTTTCTCGCGCTTGCCCTGGCTGGAAGTGTCCAGCCGGGCGATACGGCGCAGGGTAAATTCGGTGAGGGTGCGGTAATCGTTCATGTCTTCGATGAGCATGATGACGAAGGGCATGACCGAAGAATAGAACCCGCTCTTATCATTCAATATGGTTTTGAGGTCGTTATAGGCTTCCTGCTCCAGCCGGTTCTGGGCGGCGGCGCCGCCGGGCATGGAAGCACCGAATTCCTTTGCCTGGCGATAGGCTTCCCAATCGAAGAGCGTCATCGACAGGCGCGGTTCATCCGGCGGACACTGGATGTGCTGCAGGCTGTCCGCAAAGGAGATTTCTGCCGGCTTTTCCGCATCCGGCGTCAGTACCACGAAGAGGCCGCTGCCTTTGCGGATGAAGACGACCTGGTTATCGGCATGATGGCCTTTGACTGCCTTGAGGCGGTTGGAAAGGCCCGCTGCCTTTTGCTTGACTTCCTCCGGCACGGCCTGGTAGATGCGGCGCAGGGTGGTGTTCAGGCTCTCCGTTTCGCCCGCTTCCGGGTTCTGCTGGATGCGTTGGTAGAGAGCGGCGGCGGTCGGCTCCTCGTCGGGTTCGAAAATCTTGGCATCTTCCCCCAGCGTGTTATGGATGAGGAACATTTTCTGGGTGGCGATCTCGCGGCTCTTGACGATGCCCGCGCCCTGCACGGTGGGGAAGAAGTTGTAGATATACAGCTTCTCGAAAACCTTCTTGCTGATGCGGTTGATGCGCCCCACGCGCTGGATGACGCGGGTGGGGTTCCATGGGATATCGTAATTGATGACCGCTCCGGCCCGGTTGAGGTTGAAGCCTTCGGACATCTTGTCGGTGGTGAGCAGTATCTGGAAATCATCCCGGCGCTGGAGATAGGTGCTGTCGAAGTTGGACAGGATTTCCACGGCTTTAGCCTTGCCGTAATCTCCTTTGACGCTTACCAGCCGCCCGGGGAAAGCAGCCTCCAGGAAGGGCTCCACATATCTCACCGTGTCCAGGTACTCCGTGAAGACAATCACCTTGCGCAGGGGTTCGCCGGTTTTATCCTTGAGCTTCATGACAGCCGTAACGTCCTGTGCCAGACATTTCAGCTTGGGGTCGTTCTCCACCAGCTTCAGCCGTTCCAGCTCCTCCAAAATCAGGTCGAAGAGCTCCAGGTCGCTCTGGATGTCGGCCAGAAAGCGGTCCCTGTCTGCAAAGGCCTCGATTTGGTAAACCCGGTCGTGCTTGGACGTGTTCCCTTCGTCAAGCCGGGCGACGAATTCTGCCAGCGCGGCGTTGATATCATCTTCATCCATTTGATAAATGCGGTTGAGCAGCTTGCGGTCCAGCACGTATTTGCCGCTGGTTTGGATGAACTGCCGGGCGCGCAGGGTGACGGCGCGGAAGCTAGTGATGCTATCCCGGAAGGCGCCGAAGGAGCTCTCGAAGCGTTTGACCAGCAGGCGGCGCATGAAATCGAAGAGGTTGGTCTGGCTGTAGGCGCGGAAACTGTCTTCTTCGCTCAGGTTGGCGATATCCTGCTGCTGGCCCATCTCATAGATATAAGGGCGGTAGATGGCGCCGGTGAAGCGGCCTTCATCGGCGAAATAGTCGTGAATCACCCGGTCATAGAAAACCGATTGTTCGGGGGTAAGTTCGAAGAAGCATTCGCGGGGGTCTTCCACCTTCGAAAGTTCGTATTTTTCCTGCGAATACACCGGGTCGCACTCGAGGTCGATACGGTTACGCCGGATGGTCACCTGTGAAATTGTATTTTTGATTTTACCTGCCAGCTCGCGGGTGCGCTGGGTCACATTTTTGATGTCCACGTCGCGCGAACCGAACAGGTCTTCGTAATATTTCAAGGCTAGGTCACGGTGTTTGGTGGGCAATTTGTAATATTTTTTGATGTGTGACAGGCGGCGGAAGAGGTAGTTATACTGGCGGAATTCCCGCTCCAGATTGCCGTCCAGCGTCAGGTTGGAACGGCCAGGAGTTACGAAGAGCTTGAGCAGCGCGAAGATATCCGCCGGGGTGTTGTTGAAAGGCGTGGCGCTCAGCAGGATGACCTTCTTGTTGCGGCAGATGGTATGCAGCAGGTCGTAATCCTGCGTATTCTGGTTACGGAAGCGGTGCGCTTCATCCACAATCACCACTTCGAAATCCTGCTCGTTCTGAACCAGTTGCTGCACTTTTTCGAGGTCGCCGGAGGAGCAGATTTCCCATGAGAACAGCCCGAAATCATGGCGGTATTTTTGCCAGCCGGTGAAATTGCCGTGCCTGTCCGGTTCGCCTATCAGGCCCGGCGGGCAGATGATAATCCCGCGCCGGTCCAGGCTGCGGGCTACCAGGCCGGCAATGATGCTTTTACCCAGACCCACCACGTCCGCGATGATGACGCCGTTATGCTGCTCAATGACTTGCAGCGCCTGGGCGACAGCGTCAAGCTGGTATTGGTAGGCACGGTATCCGCCTTCTTCCAGCAGCTTGAGCAAATATCCGCTGACCGATTTCACCTGCTGCGCTTCGAGACATGTTTTGAGCACGAAGACATAGGCTTCGTAGGGCGTAACCGGGCTGAGCAGGGTTTTTTTACCCAGCAGGTCAAGGAGCGCCTGGCGGATAACCGCATCCTCGGTGATTTTAATGGCTGTCTGCCAGAGGTTGTCGAAAAAAACCTCGGCCTCATCAAAGCCGTAGTCTTTTATCTCTACGTTGAACTCGTCCTGCTCCGAGAGCCCGGCACGGGTGAGGTTGGAGGAGCCGGTGACCAGGGCCGAGGGCGTTAAAACTTTGTGCGCGTCTTTGATTTTGAACAGATACAGTTTGGCATGGTTTGGTTCGCGCGTTTTTTTAATGATGAGGCGGTTATTCACGACGGCTTGCATGAAGAATTGCGCCTGTTCATAAAATTCGGAGGTGTCGAATCCATCATCCTCCAGCGCGTTGGTGAAGGACAGAGCGAGGGCTTGCCAGTGCTGGTTGCCGTCTTTTTTGGCGGGGTCGGCGTATTCCACCAGCCCGTAGGCTTGCCGGTCCACGGCAAGCCCCACCAGAACTTTTATCACAACATCCGGGTTGGCTTTCAAGGCCTGGTAAAGCTCGGCCAAGCCTGAAAAATAGAAAAAACCCACCAGGAATTTAAGTTCCTGGCTGAAGTGGACCAGTTGGGAGAGGCGCACCCGCAGGCTGCCTTCGCCGTCGTTGGTGATGAAGTTACTGGACATGTAACCCGCGCAAGCTGGTGATTTCCATCCTGGCCGCATTATACACGATATATACGACAGGTGGAATAGATTTCCCCCTTCACTGTACCGTGGATAAGGAAAGATTCATCCGGGCGGCCGTAGAGCAAAGCCAGCTAGCCGCGGCGGGTCTTGCTGAAGAGAAAGGTTGAAAGCTTGTCGTTAATTATATCTATGCCCATATTTAGCATAGTGTCAAGAGGGTAATCGTCCGATTAATTTTAATAATCGTCGGCCAGCCTTCCTCGTTAGTGCCTGTTTATTTAATGACATCCCTTGGCGACCAGACCGTGATACATGTCATGTGTTTGAAATCGCCATCGTAAGTATATAGTGCGTCTCATGGCAGACGCCAGATTTTTCACTGGCTCTTGTCGTATGGCGTCAGACCGAACAGGCCGAAGATCTCCTGTTCACTCAGCTTGCTGGTTATCGACAGCGATACGTCGTCCACCAGCTCCTTGAATATTTGCCGCTTCCCGGCCAAGATATTTTCGATACGTTCTTCTATCGTGTTCTGGCAGGTGTACCTATATACGTGTACCCGGACCTGTTGGCCAATACGGTGGCTCCTGTCCTCCGCCTGCGACTCTACGGCCGGGTTCCACCAGCGGTCGAAATGGAATACATACGATGCCTCTTGCAGGTTCAAACCCTGCCCTCCAGCTCTCAATGAGAGCACCAAGGCCCTGCACTCCGAATCCGCCTTGAATACGCTTATCACCCTGTCTCGAGTCTGGCTGTCCAGGGCGCCGGTGTAGGTTTTAACCCCGTGTTGCTTGAGCCGCTGGGCAATAGCCGCCACGCCGTATTGCGTGTCAACGAATTGGGAGAAGATAAGCGCTTTATGTCCTTCTTCGGATAAAACCTGGATGCGGTTTGCCACGTCATCCATCTTGGCCGATTCCCCCGTCCTGGGACAAAAATTGCATATCTGCTTCAGGCGCATGATAAGTTCGAGCACATTCTCGATTCTGACAGTGCATCCCTTTTCGCGTAGCTGCAGGACGCCCTCTCTTTCCGCCAGATCGTAGGTCACCTGTTGGGCGGCGGAAAGTGTTATCGGAATCGTAGTTATCGTTTTGGGTGGCAAATCCTTCAGAACATCGGATTTCTTGCGCCTTAGCTGAACCCTGTGCTGAATATCGCGCATGTTTAAACCCGGATAAATC
>CAZPAL010000077.1:0-7345 GCA_964584525.1 uncultured Dehalococcoidales bacterium
CATGGTGTTGAAGTACGATTTCAGCCACTGGCCAGGGGAAAACCAGGGGGCTGAGGAATTCATACCCCAGACCGGTGTGGGTCTGAACCAGCGCAAATTCCGCCTCGGATAACGTGGATGGACGGTTCAGTATTTCAAAGGGTATGTTGATTTTCCCGATATCGTGTATGGAAGACGTAAGCCTGATGGATTCGATAGTGAACTCCGGCATACCCATCTCCCTGGCAATCTCGGCAGCGAGGCGGGTAACCCGTATCTGGTGCCGTGCGGTATAGGGATCGCGCTTGCGCATGATAGCATAGATAATCTGCAGCGCATAATTCACGCGTTCCATTTCGGCAATATTCATTAGTACTAGTTTATGACAGAATTTTGTGGTTGGTGTTTGTTCGTGGTTTGGGTTTGGTTGGCTTTATTCGCCATCAGGCGTGACCGCTGCCGATATCCAGTACCGCCGGCTGTTTTGCGGTGAAAGTATCAAACGAAATGACTATTGACCGCCATCCGCGGCTCCAATACAATGATTGCATTAGTTTGTTGGGAGTGTGCCATGAGAAAACTCTGGTTGGTGCGTGCCGCGGTTCCAGCCGCCTTGATTCTTACCATGCTGCTTGTAGCGGCGCCGGCAATGGCAATCTGGGAGTGGTGTGAAATGGACCCGGAGTTGGTGATTGACGGGCATGCCGTAACCCTGCAGGCGCTGGTAGAAGGGGAATCCGGGCAGGTTGCGCAGGCGGTCCGCGGTAATACCTGGTTCAGGGTGTATATACCGCGAGGCGTGGATGGCGCCGTGGTATCTACGGAAGACAAAGTCAAGGCCAAGATATTTGAGGATAAAGAACTGGTAACCGACGGCGCCGGCGCCATACCGTTTAACGTGGCCCTGACCGTGAACACGCATGGAACCTATCCGTTATGCCTGATAGTCAGCGTGGACGGCGAAATCGTGGGTGAAGTTTTCGGCAATACTTCAGACGGGATAAAGGCCGAGTTCTCTTTACCGTAACCGAGGTGTCTGCCTCTCTTCAAAAAAGGCCTGGAAGTTCCTCCAGGCCTTTTTTGATTAACTGTGCGAATTAAAACTCGCGCGCTTATTTTACACCTCTTAACTCCCCCCACCTGAAACAATCCACCAGGTGATCGTTCACCAGCCCGATGGCCTGGATATGGGCATAGATAGTGGTCGTGCCGATAAATTTGAAACCTCGCTTCTTGAGGTCGGTGCTGATGGCGTCGGACAAAACGGAACGCGCCGGGACGTCGACCTGCCTGACCCAGGCATTGACAACCGGCTTGTTCCCGGTAAAAGCCCATATATAGCGGTCGAAACTGCCGGATTCCCACTGAACATCCAGAAACCTCCGCGCATTATTTATGGCAGCGGTTATCTTCTGCCGGTTTCGGATTATGCCGGGATTGCCCATCAGCCGGTCTATTTCGTTTTCACCGTAGGCAGCCACGACGGCAGGGTCAAAGCCGGCATACGCCTGCCTGAAATTCTCGCGCTTTCCAAGCACAGTCTGCCAGCTCAACCCGCTCTGGTTACTCTCCAGTACGAGAAATTCAAAGTGCTTAATATCGTCGTGGACAGCTACCCCCCACTCCCGGTCATGGTAATCTGTCAGCAGTTCACCGCCGTTATCGGACCAGGGACATCTTGGCAACGCATCACCGCCTGAATTTATTTCCGCTTAATAGAGGCTAAAATGCCTCATAAACACGAACGGGGCTTTCGGATAACTGAAAGGACTGCCCGCGGCCTGCCGCTCTCCTTTCCGGGGGTTTGCGAGAAGATGCTATCACCGAAGCGCCCTCCCTCACCCGCTCGCCTCAATATTAGCCGCTAAAGCCAGGCAATTCTTGTCTGAATCTTCGTCCAAAAGCGGCGGCCTTTTCAAGTTCAGCTGCATCGGGATGTCCACGCATGAAGACGCGCGGCCCAAAATTAGCCACCAGGCGGCTCCAGCCGAAACAGGAATAACTACCGTTCACGGCATACCCTTTGCTCTCGAGGGCGTCTCTCATCTTCCCGGCTGCCCGGCTGGCGCCAAACAGGTGCATGGTAAAGGCTGTAGCCGCCCTTTTCCTGCCCACAGGCTCTAACCGCGCAATGTACATCAGCATTTTGGGTGCCGGCCGCCAGCCCTGCACCGGGCAACAGAAACAAACATGGTCATAGGAGGCCACTGCCCCCGGGGCTATTGCCAGAATGCTGACAGCTTGGCACTCCATGCCATCAGCGACGGCTCGGGCCAGTTTTTCGGTGTTTCCGGTTTCGCTGTAATAAATTACGATGTCCTGCATTGTCTCCCCCATGTGCTGTAATAACCTTATAAAATACCACAGGTGACATGAGAGATAAAATATACTTGACTGGTGCCCATATAAAACCATAAAATCAGCCCTGCGATGGAACGCTTTACTACCACACCTGTGGCTCTAAAAACATCTTTCCTGATATATATTTTGGCCTACTTTCTAGCCCTGGGAGTTGCTTTCGTCCCCCTATATCTCTTACAACACCTGCATCCGGTGCTAACGCTGCTGGCAGCCGACATCGCAGCCACCCTGGTTATATACCTCTTCAGCCGCTTCTTCAGCAACGCCAGTTTCTACGACGCATATTGGAGCGTGGCTCCGATGGCTATCGCTGTCTACTGGGTGTTTGCCGCCCCATTCAACGCAACCGCGCTGCGCCATGTGGTGGTCGTCACTCTGGTGTTTGCCTGGGGATTGAGATTGACCTGGAACTGGGCGCGTCAATGGCAGGGGCTCAAGCATGAGGACTGGCGGTATCGGCAATTGAGAAAGTCCACCGGCGGCTGGTTCTGGCTGGTGGAACTGGCCGGGATAGAGATGATGCCCACACTGGTGGTTTTTTTAGGATGTCTGGCGCTTTATCCCGCCCTGTCAGCCGGGGGGAATCCATTCGGCATGTTCGATATTGCAGCTCTTATCCTGGTGACAGCCGCTATCGGGATTGAGGCAACCGCCGATGAACAGTTGCGGCAGTTTTCCGAACAAAAATTTAATGATGCCGAGGTCATGAGCCAGGGGCTGTGGGCTTATTCAAGGCATCCCAATTACCTGGGTGAAGTTATGTTTTGGTGGGGGCTTTTCCTTTTCGCTCTGGCGTCCGATACAGGGTACTACTGGACGGTTATCGGCCCAATCGTTATAACCCTGCTCTTTACGTTGATCAGTATCCCGCTCATGGAGAAACGAAACCTGGCCAGGCGCCCGGCTTATGGCGATTATATGCGCCGCATTCCCGCCCTGCTTCCCTGGTTATCCAGAAAGCAATAACCGGTCGGCGAACGATTGGGTTTGTATTTACCGGCGATTCATGGTTTAATTTTTCATCCTTAATGAATATCAAATCGTGGTTTTACCCTGCTCCTGAGTCCAGAATCATGCTGATTTTCCCGACGATTCTAGTCATGCTGCTGGCCATGCTGGCAGGCGCACTGGCTTTGAGCTACGGCAATCAGGCACTGGCCGTTACCGGCATAGTGCTCGGAATCATATGGATAGGGCTGCTGATACTGGTAGCGCTGCCGCAAACTGACGTCTGGCTGGCAGGTGCGAGAAGGTGGTTCAAACCACTAGCCACTGCCATTATGGTATTTTTGGTGTTAGCCGGTTTGATAGAATTGATGGCGCTCACAGCCACCGGTCTGGGCACCAAAAGCGGCGGCATACTGGGCGAAAGCACCCCTAAATTACTGGCTTTCATCTCTCACGACCTATCGTCCAGTGATGCGGTGGCGCTGCTCAACCAGGCTGTTGATAACTTGCTGGGCGGCAAGAACCCTTATGCCCACGCCAACGTAGTAACCGCCGTCACCGCAGAGGGAAGCCCGTACGGAAAAACCACACCCCTGCGCCTGGGAATGTTTGCCGACGATTTTCCGTACCCATCGGCTGATGAAATCAATTCCCTGTGGGAACAAGCTGTTAAAACCCCCGAAACCACCCCCGTCGAATTCGAGTCCAAACTCGGGTATCCGGCGGGATTTTTCGTTATCCCGGCTTTATTCAACATTTTAGGTGTGGACAATATACGCTTCGTCTTTCTGCTCCTGGTGGCGGCGGCCATAGGCGCCACCGTTACGTTGACCCCCGCCCGCATGAGGTTGTGGCTGGTCGGAGCTTTTTTAGGTTGCCTGGTTATATGGAACGGCATCGCCAGCGGCATGACCGGCAGCCTCTATTTTCCATTCCTGCTGTTGGCCTGGGTGTTGTGGCGCCGCAATCTGTGGGTGTCGGCGCTGTGTATGGGTTTGGCGATAGCCAGCAAACAGGTAGCCTGGTTCTTCCTGCCGTTCTATCTCATCCTGATTTTCAGGCACATGCCCTGGAAAAAGGCATTGCCGGCCCTGGCGTTAACCGGAGTTGTCTTCGCCGCCTTCAACCTGCCCTTCGTAGTCGCCAGCCCCCGGATTTGGTTCGATTCAGTGGTTTCAATGATGAAAGACCCCTTGTTTCCCTCGGGCTGGGGGGCCATCACTCCGGTGTTGCAGGGATGGGTAAACATCCAGTCTTCACTCCCCTTCGCTGTCATGGAGGCGACTGTGTTATTGATAGCCGTATTCTGGTACTGGCGTAACGCGCGCGCGTTTCCCTACCTGGGCGTAGTGCTGCCGCTCCTGCCTTTGTTCTTTGCCTGGCGCAGCCTGTGGACTTACTTTTTTTACGTTGATGTCATTCTGCTGGCGATGGTCATGCAGGACTACCCGAGGGTGAAATGTCAGCCAACCTGAAATACACCGAAGCCCGCTAAGTTATTTCGATGCTGAAAAACCTGCACATACGACAGGCTTCGCTGAAGGACGTTTTCCTGAAGCTGACCGTGCGCAAAATCAGAAAATAGAGGTATGCGAAAACTCATCCTTTCCAACTTCAGGCATTTTCCCGCAGACAAGACCACGGTGTTCTTCGCTTTTGCCTTCCCGCTGATTTTCATTTTCCTTTCCGGCAGGGTCTTCGGCGACGACGATATATCATCTCCGGCATACCTCTGACCTACCTGGGTGACGCATCCCGGCAGGTGATGGTAGAATCCCCGCTGCTATACCCGTGGACCAACATTTTGGTGCTGGCGGTGTGGCTGGTGGTATGCATGATTCTCACCATCCGCTTCTTCCGCTATAAATAACTCCCGCAGGAAATCCACCTGCCGCGGATGAATCTGGACAAAATCTTACCATTTCCCCCCGAAATACTATCAATTCCATTATCCGAGGTGATAGAATACCAGTGTGGTCGGGGTCGGGGAAAACTACCAGTCTGGAGTCCATATGCGCAAGCTTATAATTATGGCCATCGACGATGAACCGGTGAATCTGAAATTAATGGAGGCCTGGCTCAAGCCTCTGGGACACACCGTTATCACCGCCAGCGATGGGCTGGGGGCATTGGATGTTATCCTGGCGAAAAAACCGGATTTAATCCTGCTGGATGTGATGATGCCCGGCTTGAACGGCTATTCCACACTATCTAAAATCAAGGAAAATGAACTGATTTCCCAAATTCCGGTGATAATGCTGACGGCGGTGGATTTCGAATTGAACAAAACGCTGGCCTTCCAGCTAGGTGCCTGTGCCTACCTAACCAAACCGGTTGAGAAAACGGAATTACTGGACACCATCTCCCTCTACTCGTAACAGACAGGTTCACCAGACTACTTACCAGTGCTCGTAGCTGACAAGCTCTCCCAGCGGGCGCCGCACTTTTCGCTTAGGGGTATCAGCAGGATATCCCAGAGGAGTGAAGGCGATGATTTCCACCCCATCAGGTATGCGTAGTACGGTGCGTGCGGCCTGGGGGTCGAAAGCGCCGACCCAGCATGTTCCCAAACCGAGGTCGGTAGCCGCTAGAATGAGGTGGTCCATCACGATTGAAGCATTCACATCGGTGTAGCTTTTTCCATCACGTCGCGCCCATCCATTGCCCGGGATTGCGCATATACAAACCAGCACGGGCGCCTGCACAAACCAGGCGGCCGGATAGATGCGCTGAAGCTCTGCCTCTCTCCCGCGGGTGTGGATGACAACAAGGTGGAAAGGTTGGAGATTGCAGGCCGTGGGCGCTGTTATAGCAACTTTCAGCACCCTTTGCAGCTTTTGTTCCTCCACGGGGTCTGCTTTGTATGCCCTGACGCTGTAACGGGATTGAACGACATCAGAGAATTCCATCTTTTCCTCCTCCTGAATCACTTGGCACCGGTAGTCTTGAATACCATCCGGATTATTTTTAGATAGAAAAATTATAACAGGGTGCGTCAAGCCCCCCGCAATGGAAACCGAACAAGCCCAACACGGGCTGTTTTCGGGTACCCGTACGCTGCTGGTGTGTTTTCTGTTACAATATTTCCAACAACATGGCTATTTTCTTGGGACTGGACATCGGATCCGTCAGCGCAAAACTGGCGCTGGTTGATGAAAACGGCAGCATACTGCACCTGGACACCAAGCGGATTAACTCCACTACCCGGGCGGCTGTCACTGAGCTTATGGAACGGCTGGGTGAGCGGTATGCCCTGGAACACATCGCCGCAGCCGGCCTTTCAGGCGCGGGCAAAGCTGCGTTTCCAGGCCGGTCCGGCTGGAGCCAGTACAGCAGCCCGCTGGCTATCGCTGCGGGGTTGCTGCATTCCCATCCCCAGGCTAGAACCATCATCCAGATAGGCGGCCAGACCTCACACGTAATCGAACTCCAGGACGGCCTTAAAAAGCCCTGGAAAACGGAGTCGAACCCGCTGTGCGCCGCCGGGACCGGGCGTTTTATCGAACAGCAGGCGTACAGGTTGGGCATCAGCATGGACGACTTCGCCAGCCTGGCTCTCAAATGCCGGGAAAGCGCCCCCCGGATAGCCGCCCGCTGCAGTGTCTTTGCCAAAACGGACCTCATCCATCTACAGCAGAAGGGCGCCCCGGTCGAATCCATGCTGTATGCGCTGTGTGAGAGCGTTAGCCGCATGGTGGCCTCTCTCAGCAAAGAAGGCATGGCCGAACCCCTTTATTTTGTGGGCGGGGTGGCCGGTAACGCAGCCATGGTGCGTTCGCTGGGTGACATCCTCTCGGCTAAACACGGTCGTCAATTCGAGGTCGTCGTGCCCGATAACCATCTTTATATCGAGGCTATCGGTTCAGCCCTACTCTCAAGAAATAAACCCGGCGGGGTGGTAAAACCGCTTGAGGCGGATGAAGGCCGGCGCTTTTTTGAAATGCCCCGCCTTGAAAGCGAGGCACAGGCCGGCGAAGAGCCCCTCCTCCGAATTGAAACCCCCTGTGCCGGCTATCTGGGAATTGATGTCGGCTCCACCAGCACCAAAGCGGTAATT
>CAZPAL010000078.1:0-7264 GCA_964584525.1 uncultured Dehalococcoidales bacterium
CGCTCCGATGATGCAGCCGGCCAGGTCAAAATCGCCGCCGGCATAAAGGCCGGGCATTTCGGCCGTTTCCCCGCCGATGAGGGCGCAGCCGGCCTCCTGACAGGCCATGGACATACCCTTGACAATGGCGGTCACTCTGGGCGCCGAGAGCTTGCCCATGGCGATATAATCCAGGAAAAAAAGTGGGCTGGCCCCGCAGGTGAGTATGTCGTTCACCGAATGATTGACGATGTCTATACCCACGCTGTCAAAGCTGTCAAGCGCCGCCGCCAGCTTGAGCTTGGTGCCCACGCCGTCGATGCTTGAAACCAGCACCGGCCGGCGGTAACCCTTGAGTTCGAACATACCGCCAAAAAGCCCGGGCCCGGCCAGCACCTGCGGGCTGTGGGTGGAGCGGGCCAGGCGGGCGATTTCGCGCTTGACGGCATCGGCGGCGGATATATTCACCCCTGCACTGGCATAACTGTCCCGGGTGTTAATTGGCGTACCTCCCTGGAGTTTGTAATGGCTCCTGGTTCTTGCTTTTGACACCGCTCGCGGCCAGCGGAGCCACGGCCAGCCACAGGGTGATGTTGATAAGCATGGAGTCGATATAACTGACGGCCAGGGCCACTAAGCCGATTCTGGCAGCGATGACGCCCATCAGCAGCATTAGAAAATAAGAGCTCAGGAAGAAACCGGGCACGGCCGCCAGAATCCGAAAGTGACCCATATTTCTTCGTCTCCATTCAGGAGTAAGCATAATGATAGCACTCCGGCCATGCTCTGAACAAGGTTTGCAGCCAAAAATGACCCCGGTTGTTATTCTTGTGCCGGGGTGGAAGCGTGGCGCTCCGGACGGACCGGCTGCAGAATGATGTTTTCCAGTGCCAGTTTGTCCATTTCGAGCTGCACCGGCAGGGGATACTGCCCGGTGAAACAGGCCGTGCAGAAGCTGTCCCTGGGCAGACCCACCGCCTTGATGAGCCCCTCCAGGCTGAGATAGCCCAGCGAGTCAGCATCGATATAGCGGCAAACCTCAGGAACGCTCATGCGCGCCGCAATCAGTTCGCGCCGCGTGGCCATGTCCACCCCCAGGAAACAGGGGAAGCGGATAGGAGGCGCGCAGATGCGCATGTGAATCTCTTTGACGCCGTTTTTACGCAGCAGTTCAATCACCTTGGGGGTGGTGGTGCCCCGCACGATGCTGTCATCCACCAGCACGATACGCTTGCCCTCCAGCATGGGCTTCATGGGGTTGAATTTTATTTTCACGCCCAGGTCGCGGATTCTCTGGTCGGGCTCGATGAAGGTCCGCCCCATGTAACGGTTCTTGACCAGCCCCATGCTGAGCGGAATGCCGGACCTCTCCGAATAACCTACCGCAGCCGGGGTGGCTGAATCCGGTACCCCGATTACCAGGTCGGCCTCCACCGGGTGCTCTTCGGCCAGGCCGGCCCCCATGGCCATGCGCGCTTCGTAGAGCAGGCGGCCGTTGATGATGCTGTCCGGGCGCGAAAAATAGATGTATTCGAAGATGCACATCGCCCGCCGGTCGCTGTCCTCGCGGAAACTGGTGACGCCCGCGGCATCGATGCGCACTATTTCACCGGGCACGACTTCACGCACGAAAACCGCGCCGATGTGGTCCAGCGCGCAGGTTTCGGAAGCCAGCACCCAGTTGTTTTCTCCGATTTTGCCCAGGCACAGCGGGCGTACCCCCAGGGGGTCTCTCACCCCCCACAGCGTGTCCCTGGTCATGATAACCAGTGAGTAAGCGCCCTGGAGGCGGCGGGTGGCGTTCCTGATTTTCCCCATCCAGTCCTTTTCCCTGGAGGCCAGTATCAATTCGGCGATGACTTCGCTGTCGGTGGTGGATTGGAAGGGATGCCCGTTCTCGCTGATTTCCTGGTAGAGCGGCGCCGCGTTGGTGATATTGCCGTTGTGGGCGATGGCCAGCATGTCGTCGCCGCTGCCCGCCAGCAGCGGCTGGGCGTTACAGGCGCGGCTTGAACCGGAGGTGGAATAGCGGTTATGGCCGATGGCGATGTGTCCGGTCAGGCGGCTGAGTGAATCCTCGTCGAAAACCTGGGTGACCACCCCCATGCGGGCATGAACCTGGATGCGTTTGCCGTCGGATGTAGCGATGCCGGCGCTCTCCTGCCCGCGGTGTTGCAGGGCGAAAAGGGCGAAATAGGTGAGGCGCGCGATGTCCTCGTCAGGGGCATAGATACCGAAGATTCCGCAGGCTTCTCGCAAAATACCTCCCCTGGAAACCGACTGCTGGTGAACATGAACTATTATAAGGCACCGTGCCGGACCGGTCAATGCTGAAGAGTTCGACCTCATCCCCTGCCCCTTCTCCTGCCTGGAGAAGAGGCCTGTTATTACCAGGAGGGACGCCAGCCCCTGCTGAACACCCGATTACGATGTAAACCAACGAGGATGGCTGAAGCGACTTGCACGGTGGCGTCCCCTCTGCAATGTCAATGCGAGACTGCGCAGCAGCCGTGGCAACCCCGTATGCCAGTGTCCATGCTGGAAGCCATGATGAATGGCTGGAGCATCCGGGGAGCGGGGCTACGTAATACCCAGCGCCTTGAAGAGCTCACTCAGGCCGAAGTAGCCGGCAAAGGCGACAAAGCTGCACTTGATGGTTTTTCCCGCGAAGCAAATCAGAAAATAGCGCCTGATGCCGAAGCGTGATGCCCCGTAGGCCAGCGAAGTGGGGTAGAAAAAGGGGTTCATCACTGCCGACACGAAAAAGAGCGGCAGGGAACCACGTTTTTCAAGCAGCCCCATCAGCTTGCGGTACCATCTGGAGATGCGTCCGGGGCGCGGGTTGCCGGGATTATCCGACAGGGGTTTGGCGCTGGAATAGCCGGTGGTATAGACGCTAAGCGCCCCCAGCGATTCGCCCAGCCCGCATATTAGTCCCACGCAGAGAGGACCGACCAGGGGCGGGCCGAACCAAGGCTGGAGCACCCCTCCCAGGGCGAATTGTACGGCGGACATAGGAATCGGCACCAGCACGGTAGCCCCTCCCAGCAGGCTGACCACGAAGCCGCCGAAATATCCGTAACCGGTCATGGTTTGGACCGTGCGCCACTGCACCATGATTACCAGCGCCACCAAAAAAGTGGCGCCGATGGTGAGGATACCTATCCAGTACTCCCGGTGACGGAAGAAGTTCCTTATCCTGCGCTGCAATCCGGATGATGTGCTGGCGATATTCTTACCCCTTTGCCGCCGGCTTGGCCGACCCGGACCTGCGCCTGCTGGCCTTGCGGCCGGCCGGCGCGAAAGCCAACCCGCCGGCGTCGCGGTCCACCATCACGGTATCTCCCTCGGCGAATTTTCCCTCCAGCAACAGGCTGGCCAGAGGGTTCTCCAGGTAGCGTTCCATGGCGCGCCGCAGCGGGCGCGCGCCGTAGGCCGGGTCGTAACCCACTTTCAGCAGCCATGCCCTGGCTTCTTCACTCATGACGACCTTTAGCTTACGGTCTGACAGCCGTTTCTGCAAGTCCTCCAGCAGCAAAATGACGATTTTATCCAGTTCCGCCTCCGACAGTTCATGGAAAACGATGATGTCGTCGATGCGGTTGATGAACTCCGGGCGGAAGGTTTTCTTGACCTCGGAAAGCACTTTGTCCCGCATTCTGTCGTAGGCGGCTTTTTGGCCTGAGGCGCTGTCTTTAGGCGTGGCGAAGCCCAGCGCCGATTCGCGTTTGATGAGTTCAACTCCGGTGTTGGAAGTCATGATGATGATGCTGTTCTTGAAGTCCACCGTGCGGCCGTGGCCGTCGGTCAAACGCCCGTCATCCAGCACCTGAAGCAGTGAATTGAAAACCTCCGGGTGAGCTTTCTCGATTTCGTCCAGCAGGATGACCCTGTACGGGTGGCGGCGCACGGCCTCGGTCAGTTGGCCGCCTTCGTCGAAGCCGACATAGCCGGGAGGCGCGCCAACCAGGCGCGACACGGTATGCTTTTCCTGGTATTCAGACATGTCCAGCCGCACCATGGCGGTTTCGTCACCGAAGAGGAACCAGGCCAGCGTGCGGGCCAGTTCGGTTTTACCCACGCCGGTGGGCCCCAGAAAGAGGAAACTGCCGATAGGCCGGCGCGGGTCCTTGAGGCCGGAGCGGCTGCGCCGGATGGCCTCGGAAACGGACCTTACCGCCTCCTCCTGGTCAACCATGCGCTGGTGGAGAATGTCCTCCATATGAAGCAGCCGGCTGGCTTCCCCTTCAAGCATGTGGGCTACCGGGACCCCTGTCCAGGCCGCCACCAGCCCGGCGATTTCCCCCTCGCCGACGGCGGTTTCCGGTTTCTCGCCCTCCAGCCAGGCCGCCCGTGCTTTTTCGTATGCTTCCTGCCTGGGCAGCCTCTGTTCCTTGAGGTCAGCCACGGCCTGGAAATCCTGGCGCTCCGCGGCTTCACGCTCGTCGGATTCGAGTTTTTTCAACTCCAGGGCCAGTGCGCGCACATCTGGAGGCGCGCTTTCGCTTTCCAGGCGGATTTTGCTGGCGGCTTCATCGATGAGGTCGATGGCCTTATCGGGCAGGCGCCGGTCGGTTATGTAGCGCCGGCTGAGTTTGACCGCCGCTTCGACAGCCGCATCGCTGATTTTAAGTTTATGGTGAGCCTCGTAGCGCGGGCGCAGCCCCTTAAGGATTTCAATTGTAGCTTCGGTGGACGGTTCATCCACCATCACCGGCTGGAGCCGGCGTTCCAGGGCTTTGTCCTTCTCGATGAATTTGCGGTATTCATCCAGCGTGGTGGCGCCGATGGTCTGCATCTCTCCGTGAGCCAGGGCGGGTTTGAGCATGTTGGAAGCGTCAACGGAGCCCTCCGACGCCCCCGCGCCCACCACCGTGTGGATTTCGTCGATAAACAGTATGATTTCACCCTGGGACTGGCGCACCTCATCCATCACCGCCTTCAGCCGCTCCTCGAATTCCCCGCGGAACTTGGAACCGGCGACGAGAGCGCCCATATCCAGCGCCATCACCCGTTTATTGCGCAGGGATTCGGGCACATCCTCGGCCACGATGCGCTGAGCTACGCCCTCGGCGATGGCGGTTTTGCCCACACCTGCCTCACCCACTATCACCGGATTGTTCTTGGTGCGACGGGACAGTATCTGCATGACTCGCCGGATTTCGCTTTCACGCCCGATGACCGGGTCGAGCTTGCCCTGGCGCGCCAGTTCGGTCAGGTCGCGGCTGTATTTTACCAGCGAACGGTAACGGCTCTCGGCGCGGGCATCGGTCACCCGGTGCCCGCCGCGTATCTTCTGCAGGGCGCGGTAAACGCTCTCGCGGCTGATGCCGGCGGAAGCCAGTATGCGTGCGGATTCGCCCTTCTCCATCTGGCTGATGGCGATGAAAAGATGCTCGGTGCCGATGAATTCGTCTTTGAGCCGGTTGGCTTCGGCGGCTGCCATCTCTACCATCTGTGTTACCAGCGGGGTTGGGAATATCTGCTGCGTTTCGTAGGCCAGCCGCGGGCTGCGGTCCAGTGCCATTCCCACCTGGCGGCGGATGGAGTCCACGTCGGCTCCCAACTCGCGCAGGATGTCGCCCACCAACCCCTGCTCCTGCTGCAGCAGGGCCATCAGGATGTGTTCCACATCCCACTGGTTATGATGCATTTGCTTGACTATTTGCTGTGAAAAACCCAGCGCTTCCTGTGCCTGTTCGGTGAATTTATCCTGTTTCATTTTCGCTCCTGTCTGATACGCTCCAGTTCCCGCTCCAGACCGGCCGCCGTCTGCTGGAGCCGCGTAAGCTGCTCCGACATGTGAAGTATGACTTCCACTCCCGCCAGGTTGATGCCCAGCTCGTATACGAGTGTCATCACCCTGCGCAGCAGCTCCAGATCGGCTTCGGAATAGAGCCTGACGTTGCCGCGCGAACGGGCCGGCTTGATGATGCCCGTGCGCTCGTAGTAGCGCAGGGTGTAGGGCTGCGTGCCCAGCAGTTCGGCTGCCACGCTGATTACATAACGCGGCTGTTCCCGGTTATCGTTTTCTTTCATAATCATAGAGTCATCCTCCCGTCTCGGCCTGGGAGCGCAGATTTTTCAGCTTCTGGAAGAGTTCCTTTTCCGCCTCGCTGAGCCCTGCGGGCAGTTGCACGTTGACTTTCACCAGCAGGTCTCCCTTGCCGGCTTTCTCCAGGCGGGGCATACCCTGCCCGGTCAGCTTCAAAAGCCGGCCGTTCTGGGTTTCAGGCGGAATCTTGAGTTCCAGGCGCGTGCCGCGCGGGGTGGGCACGTGCACCACGCCGCCCAGCACCGCTGTAAGAAGCGGCACAGGTACCGGCGTAACCAGGTTGTCTCCCTGGCGCTCGAAGAGGGCGTGCGGTTTGACGGTCATCACCAGGTACAGGTCGCCTGCGGGTCCCCCGCTGCCGGGACCTCCCTGGCCGGCTATGCGGATGCGGGAGCCGGTCTTCACTCCCGGCGGGATTTTCACCTCGAGTTGCTTGCTTCTGAGCACGGTGCCGCCGCCGCGGCAGGTGGAGCACAGTGTGCGCTGGGTGCGTCCGCTGCCGCCGCAGGCAGGACAAGCCTCTTCGGCCTGCAGGTTTAACAGGCGGCTGGTGCCGCTGTAAGCCTCTTCCAGGCTGACCTCGACCTGGCTTTCGATATCCTGACCGCGCCTGGTACGTGCGCGCCGGCTTCCCCCTCCCCTGGCGAACATGCCGGAGAAGAGACCCTCCAGCCCTTCGGCGCCGAACTCGGCGCTGCCGCCCTGGCCGGGGCCTCCGAAATTGAAGCTGCTGAAATCGAACCCGCCGGATTGCCCGTGCCCCTGCTCGCTGCGGGCGAACTGGTCGGCGTGTTCCCAGGCATCGCCGTACTGGTCGTATTTGCGCCGCTTTTCGGGGTCCGAAAGGACGTCGTGAGCCTCGTTGACTTCCTTGAATTTCTCTTCGGCGGTTTTATTGCCGGGGTTGATGTCGGGGTGATACTTGCGCGCCAGTTTGCGGTAGGCCTGCTTGATTTCCTTTTCGGTGGCACCCCGCCCGAGCCCCATGATGCTGTAATAATCTTTTCCTGCCATCGCGCTTCCCTCACATAATGCCACATTATATTATATGCTGACAAATACTGTCAAGTAATTATAAGCAGACATTACAACTGATTATTAAGCTAAACCCTGGACACCCCTGAACAGATGTCCACCCCTCTCCTGGAGTACGGGATTGCCACGTCGCTTTGCTCCTCGCAATGACAGATAGAGAGGCCGGTTCCCCGCCCACCCAGAATGCTTCAGCCA
>CAZPAL010000079.1:0-7226 GCA_964584525.1 uncultured Dehalococcoidales bacterium
ACCTAAACAGGTAGCCGATTTCATCTCCGAGGTGCTGGTGCTGGGCAACGTGCTGGAGGGCGGCGGGGTAACGCTGGTTGCGCCCGACCGCCAGGTGCCGCCTGGGATGCGGCTTTTATGACCAGGCCGCGTACCTACCAGACCCCCGCCATCATCATCAAGAAAACACGGCTGGGCGAAGCCGACCGCATACTCACCCTCTACACGCCGGAACAGGGTAAAATCCAGGGGGTGGCCAAAGCGGTGCGCCGTCCCCAGAGCAAACTCAGCGGGCATCTTGAGCTGCTCGGCTATTCCCAGGTGACGCTGGCGCGCGGCAAGAACATCGATACCATCATTGGCAGCCAGACTCTCAATTGCTTTCTGGCGGTCAGAAGCGACCTGGATATGCTTTCCTGCGCCTGCTACCTGGTTGAACTGGTTAACCAGTTCACGCCGGACGAAACCGCCGACCGCAACCTTTTCGACTTGCTGCTGGATACGCTTGAAAACCTGCCGCTGGCCTCCAGCCAATCCCTGCTGCTCAGGTATTTTGAGCTGCACCTGCTGCTGCTGGCGGGGTACAAGCCCGAACTGGAGAAGTGCGTCCTCTGCCACCGGCCGCTGGCAGGCGTGCCCGGCGGTTTTTCCCCCAGCGCCGGCGGCGTATTATGCCAGGATTGCCAGACCCGCAGCCATCACTACGGGTATCCCACCTCCAGCGCGGCGCTGGAGGCGCTGCGCCTTATCCAGGGGAACCGGTGGCCGGCGCTCCAGCCCGGCGTTTTCGCCACCGACACGCTGGCCGAACTGGAAAGCCTGCTACGGCGCTACATCCGCTACCTGCTTGAAAAAGACATCAAATCCGCCTCCTGGCTGGACTGCCTGAAGAATACGTAAGCGGCGTCCTTCACTCTCACTCCTCCTTTACTCGAAGCCCGGTATAAAATATAATAGCCGCACAGTAAGCCCGGGTAATAACCGGGAGGATGATGGCAGGAAGAAAATGTCCGGTTCAGAACGTATCACACAGCAACGCATAGAAAAACTGGAAAGGCTGCGCGCGCGGGGCATAGACCCTTATCCCCCCCGTTGCTGCCGCAGCCATGATAACGCCTCGGCCGCCGCCCTGCTGGCGCAGGCGGAAGCATCCGGCACGACACCCCCGGAGGTCACCGTCGCCGGCCGCATCACCGCCAACCGCGGCATGGGCAAGCTGGCTTTTATGGACGTGAGCGACGGCAGCGGCAAGCTGCAGCTCTTCATCAACAAGGCTGCCATCTCCGAGGCCGACGCCGAACTGCTCAAGGATTTGGACCTGGGCGACCACCTGCAGGCCGCCGGCCGGTTGATGCGCACCCGCAGCGGCGAAGCCAGCGTGCAGGTTAGCGGTCTCACCCTGCTGGCCAAATCGCTGCAACCCCTGCCCGAAAAATGGCACGGGCTGCAGGATACCGAGCTCCGCTACCGGCAACGCTACCTGGATCTCATCTCCAACCCGGAGGTGAAAGAGGTTTTCCGCAAGCGCAGCCGCATCATCACCCTGATAAGGACATTCCTGGACGGGCGCCAATTCCTGGAGGTTGAAACCCCCATCCTTCAGCCTTGCGCCGGGGGCGCGCTGGCCCGCCCGTTCGTCACCCACCACAACGCCCTCGACCGCCGGTTGTACCTGCGCATCGCGCTCGAACTGCATCTGAAGCGGCTTATCGTGGGCGGATTTGACCGCGTCTATGAAATCGGGCCGGTTTTCCGCAACGAGGGCATCGATATCACCCACAACCCCGAATTCACCATGCTGGAATGTTACCAGGCCTACGCCGACTACCGGGACATCATGCAACTGCTGGAAGAGATGATCTCCGGCGTGATACTTGAAGTGAACGGGTCATTCCAGGTCGCTTTCGAGGGTGAAGTGATAGATTTTTCACCCCCATGGAAGCGGCTGGACCTGCGCCAGGCAGTGCTGGAATACAGCGGCATAGACTACGCCCTATTTACGGATACGCACTCCCTTCAGGCGGAAATGACCCGCCGGGGGCTGGAATTCGACCCGGGGCGAGACCGCGGGCGGTTGATAGACGACCTGCTCTCAACCTGCGTCGAACCCCACCTGCTCAACCCCACTTTCCTGGTGGATTACCCCCTGGATATGTCGCCGCTGGCCAAGAACCGCCCGGGAGACCCGGCCACAGTTGAGCGCTTCGAGGCTTACGCCGGCCGCATGGAGATTGCCAACGCTTTTTCCGAACTCAACGACGCGCTGGAACAGGAGCGCCGTTTCGCCCGCCAGCTTGAGGGCCGGGCACCCGCCTGTGGCAACGAGGAAACCGAGACCATCGACGACGATTTCCTAACCGCGCTGGAACACGGCATGCCACCCACCGGCGGGCTGGGGGTCGGCATAGACCGTATCGTAATGCTGGCCACCGGCCGGCGCTCCATCCGCGAAGTCATCCTCTTCCCGGCGCTGAAGGAAAAGGAGTAAATCATGCTGGACATTAAATTCATCCGCGAGAACGCCGATACCGTGCGCCGGGCGCTGGCAGCGCGCAACGATAAAGCCCCGCTGGACGATATCCTGTGCCTGGACGGCGAGCGCCGGCGCCTCAACCAGGAACTGGAAGAGCTGCGCCGGGACCGCAAAACAGCGGCGCGCCAGAGCCAGGGTGAAGCATCGGAGGGCGGGCGCGGGCTGCGCGAGCGTATCAAACTGGCCGAAGACCGCATGCGCGAAATAGAATGCCGCCTGGAAGAGCTTATCCTGCAGGTACCCAACATCCCGCAGGCATCGGTGCCCCTTGGAACCTGCGAAGAGGATAACGTGGTGGTACGCTCCCACGGCCAACCGGCCGGCTTCGAATTCAAGCCCCTGCCCCACTGGGAACTGGGTGAAAACCTGGATATCATCGATTTCGAGCGCGGTGTCAAGCTCTCCGGCACGCGTTTTTACCTGCTCAAGGGGCTGGGGGCCAGGCTGCAGCGGGCTGTCATCGCCCTCATGCTGGACATGCATACCCGGGAGCACGGCTACACCGAGATTTACCCGCCGTATATGGTAAAACGGGAAGTCATGACCGCCTCGGGCAACCTGCCCAAGTTCGCCGATAACCTCTATCACGACGATACCGACGACCTGTGGTTCGTGCCCACCGCCGAGGTGCCGCTGACCAGCCTGCACGGGGGCGAGATTCTGACACCCGGCAGGCTGCCGTTGAACTACGCGGCTTATACAGCCTGTTTCAGGCGCGAAAAGATGTCGGCCGGCAAAGATACCCGCGGCATCAAGCGCGGCCACCAGTTTGACAAGGTGGAGCTTTACAAGCTGGTCGAGCCGCAGACCTCCAATGACGAACTTGAAAACATGGTGGCGGATGTGGAACGGGTCCTGAAACGACTGGAACTGGCCTATCGCATCAAGCTGCTGTGCACCGCCGACATCAGTTTCTCTTCCAGCAAAACCTACGACATCGAGGTATGGGCGCCCGGCTGCGGCGAATGGCTGGAGGTCAGCTCCTGCTCCAACTGCACCGATTTCCAGGCCCGCCGCGCCGGCATCCGGTACCGCGCCGCGCCCGATGCCAAAGCCGAATTCGTGCATACCCTCAACGGCTCCGGGCTGGCGCTGCCCCGCGTGATGATTGCCATCATGGAAAACTATCAGCGGCGGGATGGTGCTATAATGATTCCCGAGGCGTTAAGGCCTTTTATGGGAGCCGCTGAGATATGTCCGCTAAAATAATAAATCTTCCCAGGGTAAAAACTACCCGCCGGACGAGGACGTTCATGGCCAAGTGGGGCGGCATCATCGTCGCCAGTATACTGGTGGCCGCCGTCGCCGGCTTCGGCAGCGCTTACCTCTACGCCGCCGGGCGCGTCAACGGCACGCTGGCCTGGGTAACCCAGAATATCAACCTTTCCCAGATGGGAGCAGCCGGCACGCTGGAAGACCCCCCGCGCGCCATCTACCGGGTGATACTCCAGGTGGACAACCCCACCGCCGATTCGGCTGAGGTGAGCGTATCCGCCCTCTTCGTCACCCTGGATGAACTCAACCTGGAAATGGAACAACTGGGAGATTGGACGAAAACGGTGCCGCCGGCCGGCACGGTCAGCTTCGAAGGCAATATCGTCATCGATACCGTCCTCATCTCCATCCTTACCGAGCGCGGTATGGTGGACCTCTTCATCACCGGGGAGATCGAAGCCGGCGCCGATTACGGCATGGTGAGCAAATCCGCCCAGCGCCCGGTCAGAATCGCCACCACCGCCCAGTTCGGGGTGGACACCCGGTCAACCCCTTAGCCTAAATTGGACGTGCACTCCGGACAGCGCACCGCCTTGAGCGGGATGCTCGATGCACAGAACGGGCATTCCTTAACCGCCGGTGCGGGAACCTCTGCCTTCTTTTCCTTGAAGCTGGCCGTCATTTTATTCGCCATGCGCACAAGGATAAAAACCACCGCTGCGATAATCAGGAAGTTGATGACGACATTGATGAACGAGCCATAGGCTATTATGGGAGCGCCGGCTTCCCTGGCCGCCGCGATGGAAGCATAGTCCACGGACGAGAGATTGATATAAAGGCTGGAGAAATCCACCTTGCCCAGCAGAAAGCCGATGGGTGGCATGATGACGTCGGCCACCATGGAGGTGACCACCGCCCCGAAAGCTATGCCGATAATGACACCCACCGCCATGTCCAGCACGTTGCCGCGCAGGATAAAATCCCTGAACTCCTTAATCATCCCCGGCCTCCTCTGTCGTATTTTGCCGGATATTATACCCCGTTTGGGAAGGGGGTGGGAGGGGGGCGGCGTTGACAGTAACATGATACAGGTGTTAAATTTGTGCTGTTGACGCTCACGCGTCATGGGCGTTCTATCTGCTTACTTGTAGGTATGTGGCGGATTGTTGATGATTAAGCCCGTGAGAGTGGAGGAGCAGAAGGAATCGAAAGATGGAAGATACGATAAAACTGGCAGCACGAAAAAAGTGTGACCCTAACGGTTATATAACCCTGACCCTGAAGTTTCATAAAGAAGGCCGCAATTGGGTTGGAGAGTGTCAAGAATTAGGAACGTCTACATATCATCGCTCACTATACGAATTAAAGAAGCAACTGATGGAGCTCGTCTGTTTGCAGCTCAATGCTCTGGATGATGCCGGAGAAGCAGAGAGATTTTTCAAGGAGCACGGGATTGAATTTCACCGTGAAAAGCCAAAGAAGGGTACCATTGCCATCCCGTATAACGACAAAACAGATACATTCTTTACTTCGTATCTACAAAAAATTCCCGCTGGCCAATGTTGATAGATGCATTATACCTAGCAGGTTTTCAACACATGGCCGAACACTTAGCAAGCGATTTCCGGACAAAACGAGAGTAACGACGATACCGGGCAAGAAATCATCCCTGGTAGGTAATACGCTCTCGCTGATATTAGGTCCGCTACAAACCGGCATCGGAAAGCAGGGTTTATTGGAATTACTAAACAAACACGGGCTTTCATGATGAACAATGTTGCCCCCCAGCTTTGACTACCCCTCTCCCTCCCAGTATAATTACCCGGGTCATTATCCTGAATCACAAGCGGCCTGGAGGGGTGTCCGAGTGGCCTATGGAGACGGTCTTGAAAACCGTTGTTGCTCACGTAACCGTGGGTTCGAATCCCACCCCCTCCGCCATTCAAACTCCATGAATATGCCCCCTAAGAATCTTCGGCCATTCATCATGGCCTCCAGGATGACATCCTGGAAGCGGATGCTTCTGCCGCCCGTTATGGCTTCCAGCATAGACACGATACCAGTATCCCCGTGAGGTGAAACGTGCTGCCTTATGTCATCTTGCATAATGCCGTCAGCCTGGACGGCAAGGTAACCGGTTTCGACGCCCAAATTGGAACTATTATGAACTGGTCTCCGCCTGGAAAAAGGATGCCACCCTGGTAGGAGCCGATACCATTCTGAGCACCCCGGACGAGGTTCCGCACTAGGATGAGGCCGCTTTCCGGCCCTGGCCCCAAATGGAAAACGATACCCGCCCCCTGCTGGTCATCCCGGACAGCCACGAGCGCGTGCGCTGCTGGCGCTACCTTAAGACTCTGCCTTACTGGCGAGGCGGCATTGCGCTGTGTTCTAAAACTACCCCGCCCGAACACGTTGGCTACCTGGACGCACGGGGTATCGTCCGCATCACCGTCGGGACACGCACCTTGACATGCGCGCCGCGCTGGCTGAACTTTATGACAACCACGCCGTAAAAACGATGCGCATGGACAGCGGCGGGACGCTGAACGGCGTCATGCTCTCAGCCGGACTGGTGAGTGAAATCAGCCTGCTCGTCCACCCGCTGCTGGTGGTGGGAAGCCCGGACGTGAAGTCCTTCCTGATTACCCACCAGCGCGGCGGCGGGCTGTTATGGACAAGATACCGGGCCATCCCGGGGTAACCCGCTGCGAAAGTGAGGTTGCAACGGAAAATCCTGTATCTAAAGTGGCCCCTGCCAAACCCAAAACCCCGCCGCCCCGCCCTGGGCGGAATAGCCAGCCACCATCGTCTTCAACCTGGTATTCATTTTTTACCGACTCAAGCGGTTCAAGGCGCTCTGCCAGGTTTGTCTGTCGGCCATCGCACTGGCGCTGGGCATCCGCTTTCTGCAGGTCTCCCCCTTCGATTGTTTGATGTATGGAAACGCCGTCGGGGAGGGACTGGCACGCGGAGTAATCATCGTGGCTATCGTCCTGGTCAGCATCTCCATCGTGGCCGACCCAATCAAGTTCGCCCCCTCCCCGGCGGCCCGCAAATAAGAGAAGTTGCCGGAGTTCAGTACTCCAGGTAAACCCGGTTGAGCCATACCATTCCCAGCGAACTGGGGGCGTAACCCTTGACATAGGGCTTTACCAGCGTATAGGTCTGGTTGGACCACAGCGGCAGGCAGGCCGCCTCCCTGACCAGCATTTCCTCAGCCTGGCGGTAGAGTTCAAGGCTGAGTGCGTAATCCTGTTCTTCCCCTGCCTGTATCATCAGCGCATCAAAGGCGGCATTGCTGTATTCGCCGGTATTGTAGAGCGAGCCGCTGCCGAAGAGAATCTCCAGGAAGTTTTGCGGGTGGGCGTAGTCCGCGCCCCACCCCCAGTAGAACACCTGGTCCTTCTCGGCCATCAGGTTGTAATAGTATTCCTGCGGCTCGAGCTGGCGCACCGTCACCTCCACCCCCAGGTTGAGGCGCCATTCGTTGATGATA
>CAZPAL010000080.1:0-7185 GCA_964584525.1 uncultured Dehalococcoidales bacterium
GCCTTTGGTGGAGAGGGTGATGGCGCAACTGCGCCGGTCGCTGGTTTTCACCTTGCGTTCTATCAGCCCGAGCCCCTCCATGCGGGAGAGCAGCCCGGTCATGCTGGCTCGGCTGACGCGGAGCAGCGCGGCAATCTCGCCTGGTGTGGAACTTCCCTTTTCAGAGAGCGCAAACAGCACTCGCAGCTGCTCGCGGGTGAGGTTGAGGTGAGTCCAGGGTTCGGGCCCGCTGTGGCGGGCATGCGGCATCAGCTTGGCGATGAGCGTAATGATACGGTCTATGTCTTTATCTTGAGTCAACTTCGCTTCCTGAAATGAGAGCCAACACAAGATAGTATATATGATGTTAATTATATGGTCAAGGCTGAGATTTGGCCTGCGCCGGTATGGTCACCCCCGCGTCGTCATTGCTAGCTTCCGCGGCAAGTGTGGCAATCTCGTACCCCTTGTCACACCGGGGTTGCGTCTAACGAGGCCCCAAGCAGGCGGTGTTGGTGAACCTATCTCTCGGTCCTGGCCCGGTTGAAAGCCACCAGCAGGAGCAGCAGGCTTACCAGGAATGAAAAGAGGGCCACCCAGATACTGACGTCCAGGGCGACGATGCCGACCCCGGCGCAGGCGATGGCCAGCACCACGAAGAAAATATAGCCTTCCCAGCCTTTGCTAAGATAGAGTTTCATATTCGCTCCTCCTGGAAGTTTATTTTTCGCGTACAGGCCAGTCTTTTTATAGCACAAACAGGCCAGGGCTTCAAGCCGGTTTAAGGATTTCGGCTTTTTCGGCCGCGCTGAGTTCCCGCGCTTCCCCCTCCGCCAGCTTCCCCAGCTTGAGGTGCCCCATGCGGATGCGCTGCAGGTCGTTAACCGCGTAACCCAGGCTGTGGAACATGCGGCGGAGCTGCCTTTTCCGCCCCTCATGCAAAATGACGCTGTAAAGCGTGGGATTTTCCTGCTGCCGGCGGAGCCGCACCGGCCAGGTCAAGCCGTCCTCCAGCTCCAGCCCCTGCTCGAAGCGCGCCGCGTCGGTTTCCGAGAGTGGGCGGTCAAGGCGCACCAGGTATTCCTTTTCCTTCTCAAAGCGCGGGTGGGTGAGGCGGTAGGTCAGGTCGCCGTCGTTGGTCAGCAGCAGCAGCCCGCGGCTGTCCAGGTCCAGCCGGCCCACCGGGTAGAGGTTTTTCAGCCTGTACCTTTCCGGCAGCAGGTCCATCACGGTGTGGCGGCCGCGTTCGTCGCGCGTAGTGCTTAAAAACCCGGCCGGCTTGTTGAGCAGCAGATAGACCGGTTCATCGGGCGCGGGCTTAACTGCTTTTCCGTCCAGGAGCAGCAAGTCTTTATCTGTGTCCACCGGCTGGGTGAAGGAAGCGGCGACCTGGCCGTTGACCAGCACGCGTCCCTGTTTAACGGCGTCCGCCATGCGGCGGCGCGAGCCGCCGCCGGCCAGCACCAGGGCTTTCACCAGGGGCAGAACAGGCATATGCCGTCATTATAACAGGTGCTTCGGTTCTGAGACATTCCGGACGCCCCGCCCAGGATGCTTCAGCCATTCTTCATGGCTTCCAGCATGACACCCTTTGTCTGTCATTGCGAAGCCGTGAAACGGCTGTGGCAATCTCGTACTCTTTCCAGGGACGTTGGGGGATGGGATTGCCGCGCCTGCTGCGCAGGCTCGCCGAAACACGCGCCCCGCCCAGGATGCTTCAGCCATTCTTCATGGCTTCCAGCATGACACTAAAAGACTTGGATTCCGATTTTCTCGGAATGGCGATATTTAGACAACGCTTCGTAGATTTATATTCCGCGTCCTTCACGTTATGGAGATATTGACACACCGTTCTTGCTGGTGTTAAAATCGCGGCTAATTGAATATCACAGCTCTTCGAGCCCTGTCCTCCTAAACCCGCTCGCCGCGGGCATGGGGCCGGGCCGGTCAGGGTAGTGCGGGAAACGGCACTGCCTCCCAGTTTTGAAAAGGAGAGTGGAATATGGCGGCTTTAGTTTGCCATGCACCTCCTTGAGGTGCTTTCTTTTTTTACGGGCATCTCAGGTGACAGGTAAGACGCTTATTTTATTACACCTATAAATTGAGGAGGGCAGCAATATGCTCAGCGCGCGCAATCAATTCAAGGCCAGGGTCAAATCGGTAAAATTGGGAGCGGTCATGGCCGAGGTGGTCATGATGGTGGGCGATGTCGAGGTGGTATCGCTCATCAGCAAGGTCTCTGCCGAGAGTATGAAACTGAAGGCCGGTGACGAGGTTGTCGCCGTTATCAAGTCCACTGAAGTTATGGTATCGAAGGAGTAAACTATGAAGAAATTTCCGGTAAAGTTATTGTCCGTCATCGCGGCGGCGGCCATCCTGGTGGCAGGCCTTGTCGGCTGCTCGCCGTCCGCGACCACCCCTACCACCACCGAGGCCGGCGTAGGCGTAGTCAAGGCCAAAGAACGCCTGGTGATGGCCACCACTACCAGCCTGTACGATACCGGCCTTTGGGCCGTTCTGGAACCCAGGTTTGAAGCCAAATATAACGTAGAACTGGACGTGCTCTATGCCGGGACAGGCATTTCTATCGAATACGGCAAGCGCGGCGATGCGGCTGTGCTGGCTGTGCATGATAAAACCCGCGAGCTGGCTCTTATTGCGGATGGGTTCGCGCTGGAGCGCTATCCCTTCGCCTACAATTATTTTGTGATTGTAGGGCCTGAGAGCGACCCCGCCGGCATCAAAGGGCTTTCTCCCGAGGCTGCTTTCAAGAAGCTCTACGAAAGCAAATCAGCCCCCTTCATCTCCCGCGGCGATGCTTCGGGCACGCATGCCAAGGAACAGGCTATCTGGAAGGCCGCCGGCTATACCTATGCCGATGTGCAGAAATCCGGCGACTGGTATGTGGAGAGCGGCATCGGCATGGGGCCGGCGCTGGTAATGACCGGGCAGAAGCAGGGTTACACCCTGGCCGATGTCGGCACCTTCCTGGCTTTCAAGGGTGAAACCGGGTTGGTAGCGCTGGTTGACAGTGGCTCCATCCTGCTCAACGTCTATTCGGTCATCCCCATCAACCCTGAAAAACTTACCGCCAGCAAGGCGGCCATGGCCCAGAACCTGGTGGACTTTTTGATATCCGACGAAATCCAGAAACTCATCGGAGACTACGGGGTCAAGGACTACGGCGCTCCCCTGTTTATCCCCTGCGCCGGCAGCGAACCGACATCTTAACCTAATCGAATGTCTGAACTATGGCAGGGCTTGGTCAGGGCGTTCGAGCTAATCGTCACCCTCGACCCTGAAGTGATTGAGATAACCGGGCGCTCACTGGGCATATCGGTGAGCGCCTGCGTTTTTTCTGCGCTCATGGCGGTGCCGCTGGGCAGTCTGATTCATTTTTATTCCTTCCCCGGTAAACGCCTGCTCATCAGCACCATCCAGACTTTTTTCAGCCTGCCGACGGTGCTGGTAGGGCTGCTGGTTTACCTGTTCTTCTCCCGGGCCGGCATGCTGGGGGGGCTTAACCTGATGTTCACTCCAATCCTGATGGTAATCGGTCAGACCATCCTGGTGCTGCCGCTCATGACCGGTCTCATCATCTCCGCCCTGAACGGCATCGATAAGCGGGTCACCGAAACCGCGGTGGCACTGGGAGCCAGCCAGATACAGACGGCCGGACTATTGCTGCGCGAGTCCCGTTACGCGGTGATGACGGCTTTTATCCTGGGTTTCGGCAGGGCCATTTCGGAAGTCGGCCTGGCGCTCATGATAGGCGGCAACATTCGCGGCTACACGCGCACGCTCACCACCAGTATTTCGCTTCAAACCAATCTGGGCGAAATCGAGCTTTCACTGGCGCTGGGCATGATACTGCTGGGGATTGCGCTGATAATCAATATTTTGCTGAATCGCCTTCAGCAGAGGTAACCATGCTGATAGAAACCCAAAGTCTGAGTCTGAAAAGCGGGGAGAAATTCATTCTCCGGGATATTTCGCTGGGGGTCGAACGCGGCGAGGTGCTGGCGCTCATCGGTCCCACCGGGGCGGGCAAGACTTCTCTATTACGACTGCTGGACCTGCTGGAAAAGCCCTCAGCCGGCCGTTTGTTAATTGACGGGGTTGATTTCAGCGCCAATTCCCCGGGCAGGCTGGCGATGCGGCGGCGCATGGCTTTCGTGCAGCAGAAGCCGGTGCCTTTCAACATGAGTGTCTTCGATAACGTGGCCAGCGGGCTGAAATGGCGCGAGGTGAGTTCCGCCGAGGTCAGGCGCCGCGTGGATGAGGTGCTGGAACTGGTGGGGCTTTCAACCTATCACCGGCAGAACGCCAGGACGCTCTCCGGCGGCGAGATGCAGCGCGTAGCAATCGCCCGCTCACTGGTGACGCAGCCAGAGATTCTGTACCTCGATGAACCTACCGCCAACCTGGACCCGGTCACCAATACCAAAATCGAAGAAGTGCTGGCCCGTATCGCCCGCGAGTCCACAGCCACTGTTCTGATGTCCACCCATGATATGACCCAGGGACAGCGCCTGGCCGGGCGGGTTGCGCTTTTAATGGGCGGCAGGCTGGTTCAAATCGGCACGCCGCATGACATTTTCACCTCTCCGCAATGCGCTGAGGCGGCGGGGTTCGTGGGGGTGGACAACATCTGGCCGGGGGTGGTTGAAAAACGCGAAGGCAGCCTGGCTGAAATAAGCATCAACACCCATAGCGTCCAGGCGGTGACGGACTTCGAGACCGGCGCTGCCGTGGACATGCTTATACGCCCGGAGGATATCACCCTCTCGCTTTCACATGACATAACCAGCGCGCGTAACGTGTTCAGGGGCCGGGTTGTCAGGCTGACCTTACTGGGGCCGCTGGCGCGGGTGGAACTGGACTGCGGTTTTCCGGTTCTGGCGCTGGTGACGGCCAAGTCGGTGGAGGAAATGGGGCTGGGAGTGGGAAAAGAACTATGGGCCAGTTTTAAGGCCACCTCGCTCAGGGTTATCCGGAGTTGCGGCTGAACCCAGGCTGAACCTTTCAAAGCGCTCACGGCCTGCCTTACAGATTGGGCAAACATCCGGCGGTTCTCCCCTGGCGCACAGGTATCCACATACCCGGCAGCGCCACACCTGGTAGGCAGGGGCGCCGGGTTTGGGCTTGGTGTCTTGCAGCGGCCGCCTGTCCTCTTTACGCGGGGGGCGGCTCTCGGGGATGGGTTCAAGCTCCTGCTTTCCCTGGCTAACTGCCCGGGAAACATAAAGCGCTCAGTAACACGCTCCGTAGCGGGTGATATCCTGGTCGCGGTAGTCGCAGGGGCAGATGATGTCGGTGTCGGCAGCGCGCTCCCCCTCCGCCAGCCGGCATGGGCAAGCCTGGTAGCCGTAACGCAGCGTGTTGACCAGCAGCCCCCGCACCAGCGCCCGGGTGAAGTCCTGGTCCGGGTTCATGAAATAACCTCCCGTCCCGGCTTCCTGGAGCAGCCGGTGGTGAAGGAGGTCTTCCTGCTCGGAGCTCACTCCCTGCTCTTCGTTCATTTCCTGGCAAGCTCGCGGATTTCGGCTTCCTTGAAGCCGATGATGCACCTGGAGTCGTCCACCACCAGCGTCGGGAAGGAACGGGCCGGGTTCCAGCGTTCCACGGCCACGATTACATCGCTGCGCTCCTGTCCCGGCAGCAGGTCGACATCTTCATAATAGTAATCCAGCCCCAGCTCGTCGAGCAGTCTTTTGGTTTTTTGGCACCAGGGGCAGGTGCTAAGGGCATAGAGCATGAGATGGGCTGTTTTCTTGCCTGGCACGTGTTTAGCCGCCATTCGACACCTCCGTTCAGACGCTGATTCCATTGTATTGTATTTGGGGAGAATATACCAGCGGGTGTAAGACTAAAAATCGAAACCTGGGTCTCTTGGTGTCATGCTGGAAGCCACGAGGAGTGGCTGAAGCATCTGGTGGGGTGGAGTTCAACGTGTTTGAAAACCGTTGACAGGGTTGGCGGAAAATACAACTTCTACACCGTATCTCCATAATTACTACATATTGTTGTGGCATAATTCTTTACATAGGCCGGAAATATCCGGCGGAGGAGGAAAAGATGAATAGAAAGATGAAACTGCTGGGCCTGGCGCTGGGAATCACCGCTTTGCTGGCTCTCAGCCTGGGCGGCGCCGTGATGGCGGCTGACAACTTCGAGCGCGAGGCGAATTGCGGGAACTGCCTGGAAGGGACGTTACCCGAAGGCGCCGATTGCCCGAGGCTGACCGCTGACGGCTCAGCCGAACTGGGTGCCTGTTACCGCTGGGGCGAGGATGCTGAACGTCCTTGCCTCAACGAAGACGGCGTATGCACCACGGAAGATTGCCCGAGGCTTGACGCTGATGGCACCACTGAAGCAGGTGCCTGCTACCGCTGGGGAGAGGATGCTGATCGTCCTTGCCTCAACGAAGACGGCGTATGCACCACGGAAGATTGCCCCTGTGCCGGTGATGGCGAAGCAACCGCCGCCGGCAACTGCTGGCGCGGCGAACAGGCTGAAAGACCCTGCCTCGACGAAACAGGCGAGAACGTTGCCGCTTTCTCGGGTCAGGGCTGCATGCGGGGCGCCCGCTAGCTTCCAGCCGCCTTGTTAGCCGCAGGGGAGGGAAGCTCGCTTCCCTCCCTTCTATTTATCCCGATTGAACCGAAAAGTGCTAGTATTTAAGGCATAACCTGTTGGAATTATTAAAAGGCGCTGGCAATGACCAAGAAAATCCTGGTGGTTGACGACGAAAAGAAAATCGTCGAAATTTTAAAGGCTTACCTCGAGCGCGAGGGATACCGCGTCAGCGTGGCCTACGACGGCCGCGCGGCGCTGGAGGCGGTGCGGGCTAATACACCCGACCTGATGATACTGGACCTGATGCTGCCGGAGGTGTCAGGCTGGGATGTCTGCCGGGAACTCTGCCGCACGCTGGAGCTACCTGTCATCATCCTCAGCGCCCGCGACGAGACCACCGATAAAATCCTGGGGCTGGAGCTGGGCGCAGACGATTACATCACCAAGCCCTTCGACCCCAAGGAGGTCGTTTCCAGGGTGAAAGCGGTGCTGCGGCGCAGCGAAAGCCGGACGGCATCCAAAAGCGGCTTGAAGGTGGGGGAGATGGTCATAGATACAGAAAAACGCCTGGTCCGGCGCGGGGAGACCAGGATAGAACTCACCCCCATCGAATTTGAACTGCTGAGG
>CAZPAL010000081.1:0-7173 GCA_964584525.1 uncultured Dehalococcoidales bacterium
ACACAACCCGACCGGAGGAAGAAGAACCTCCCTCGAGCCCCGCTGGAGGGGCAAGCCCACTTTTCAGCCGCATACCACGGGAAGACTGGAACGACTGGCGGTGGCATTTCCGCAACCGCGTCACCACGGTAGAAGCCCTTTCGAAATACTTTCCGCTGTCACGCAAACAACAGGCTCAACTGGAGCTGGTGAGCGCCCGCTATCCGCTGGCTATCACTCCCTATTATCTCTCGCTGATGGATTTCAACAACCCCCGCGACCCGCTGCGCCTGCAGGCCGTGCCCGCCCTGGAAGAACTGACCATGTCCGGTAGGGGCATGGAAGACCCGCTGGCGGAGGGGGAACATTCGGTAGTGCCCGGGCTGGTGCACCGCTACCCCGACCGGGTGCTGATGGTGCTGACCGATATCTGCCCCATGCTCTGCCGCCACTGCACGCGCAAGCGCGAATGGCATAACGGCGGCTGGATGCGCCCGCAGGCCGAAATCGCCGCCATGCTGGATTACATCCGCGCCCACACGGAAGTGCGCGACGTCATCGTCTCGGGGGGCGACCCGCTCTCCTTTTCCACCGCCAGGCTGGAAGAAGTGCTGGCCGGGCTGCGCCAGATTGCGCATGTTGAGATTATCCGCATCGGTACCCGTTTTCCGGCCGTCCTGCCGCAGCGCATCGATGCCGAGCTGTGCGACATGCTGGGCAAATACGGCCCCATCTGGCTCAACACCCACTTCAACCATCCCCGCGAACTCACCCCGCAAGCGGCGCAGGCTTGCGACCGGCTGGTGCGGGCCGGGGTGCCGGTCAATAACCAGTGCGTGCTGCTCAAGGGCATCAACGACAGCGTGGAAACCCAGCTTAAACTGAGCCAGGGGCTGCTGCGCATCAAGGTACGCCCCTATTACATGTTCCAGTGCGACGATGTCGAGGGCACGGCCCATTTCTGGACGCCGCTCGAAACCGGCATCAAGATTATCCAGGGCCTGCGCGGTTTTACCTCAGGGCTGGCGGTGCCCACTTTCGTGGTCGACCTGCCCCACGGCGGGGGCAAGGTGCCCATCCAGCCGGATTATCTGCTGGAAAAGAGCGGCTCGGAGTACACCATCCGGAACTACCAGGGGCAGATTTTCCGCTACCGCGACCCGGGCTGCGTGCGGGCCGCTGAACCCTGCCCGGCCGCCGCCGGCGCCGGGCTTGAATCCCGGGGGGTCGCCTAGTTCTGATGGCCAGCGGCGAGCCGGCATGAAGATAGGGCTGACATACGATGTCAGGGAGGCTCCGGCCGGAGACGGCCTGCCTGAAGACGCTTACGAAGAATACGACTCGCCGGAAACAGTGGAGGCCATCTCTTCGGCTATCGCTTCTTTTGGCCATCAGGTGGTCAAACTGGGCGGGGGCCCCCGCTTCCTGAGCCAGGTCGCGCTCGACCGGCCGGATTTCGTTTTCAACATCTCCGAGGGGCTGGGCAACTACCGTTCGCGTGAATCCCAGGTGCCCGGGGTGCTGGAGATGCTGGACATCCCCTATTCCGGGTCCGACCCGTTGACCCTGGCCGTGTGCCTGGAAAAACCGCTCACCAAACAGCTCGTGCAATCAGCCGGGGTGGAAACGCCCCGCTGGCGCATCATCTCCAGCCTGGCTCAGGCCCGCAGCGAGGATTGGTCCGATTTCCCTTTTCCGGCCTTCGCCAAACCGGCCCATGAAGGCTCGAGCAAGGGCATCCGCAACGCCTCCAGGGTGGATGATTCCTGTTCCCTGAGGCTGCTTTTGGAGCAGCAGCTATCCCTCTACGGCCAGCCGGTAATGGTCGAGCAGTACATCGCCGGGGAAGAGATAACGGTGGGCATGGTGGGGAACAGCCCGCCGCAGGTGGCGGGTATCATGCGGGTGGTGCCCAGGCGCCCCGACCCGCATTTTGTGTATTCGCTGGAGGTCAAGCGCAACTGGCGTGAAATGGTGAGCTACGAATGCCCGGCGGCGCTGCCCACGCACGTCATCAACGCCGTCAACCGGGCTTCCCATTCGGTCTTTCAAACCCTGGAGGTGCGGGACGTGGCCCGCCTCGATTTCAGGGTAACCGCCGGCGGTACGCCCTATTTTCTGGAAATCAATCCCCTGCCCGGCTTGAACCCGGTCAGCGGGGACATCGTCATCATGGCTGGCATGATGGGGTGGGATTATAATAAACTAATAGGCAGCATTCTGGGCTCTGCCCTCAGGAGGTACGGCCATGCCCTTTAAGGTGGGACTGATTTATAACGAACCCGTGCCCGACCGCTACAGCGAAATAGGCGAAGCGGACGCGGTGGCGGATGTCATCGAGCAGGTCAACGCCGTGGAGATTGCGCTCAAGGAGCTCGGACACAGCGTGGTGCGCCTGCCGCTGCTGCCCCCTCTGGATGAGGTGCGGCGCAAAATCGGCGAACTGGATGTGGACGTGGTCTTCAACGTCTTCGAGGGCTTTGCCGGGTCTCCCGAAACCGAAGCCATGGTGGCCGGAATGCTGGCTGCCAGCGGAATCCCCTACACAGGCTCCAACCCTGCCACGCTGGCCCTGACGCTGGACAAAGCCAAAACCAAGGAGTTGCTGATGGCGGCCGGAGTCGATACCCCGCGCTACCGGTTGCTCTTGCCGGAAACCTGCTGCGATTTCGACCTGAATTACCCCTGCATCGTCAAACCAGCCGCCGAAGATGCCAGCCACGGCGTGGGCCCGGAGAGCGTGGTGCACGATGCCGGGCATCTGGAGGCGCAGATAGCCAGAATCTGCGCCGGCTACGGCGGCCGGGCGCTGGTGGAGGAATTCATCGATGGGCGGGAACTGTCCACTACCATCATGGGCAACCGCAAATTGCAGGTGCTTTCGGCTTCCGAAATCGTTTACAGCCTGCCCCCGGGGATGCCCAGGGTGCTGACCTTCGCCGCCAAGTGGCTGCCCGGAGATATCTATTTCGATAACACCGACCCGGTCTGCCCTGCCACAGTGGATGACGAGCTGATGCAGAGGCTGAGTTTCATTTCGCTCAGGGCTTACCGCCTGGCGGGCTGCCGGGGTTATGGGCGGGTGGACATGCGCGTCGACAGCCACGGCCGGCCTTTCGTGCTGGAAATCAACGCCAACCCGGATATCTCCCTGACTTCGGGCGCCACCCACCAGGCCGAGGCCATCGGGTTGACCTACCCTCAGTTCATCGAAAAAATCCTGCGCCTGGCCTTTGACGAGGAGTAGCGTGGACTGCCTGGTGCGCCAGATAAAGCCCGGCGACCGCGCGGCGGTGGCAGCTCTCTTGCGTGCCACCCCCGAGTTCGAACCCTCCGAAATACCCGTCGCCGAAGAGGTGCTGGATGGTTCGCTGGAGAACCCGGCGGCGGACTACCAGACCCTGGTGGCCGAGCAGGACGGGGTTTTGGCCGGTTACATCTGTTTCGGGCAAACGGCCCTCACCGAGTCCGCCTGGGACATCTACTGGATGGCGGTAGACCGCAACCTGCGCGGCCGGGGCATCGGCGGGAAACTGCTGGCTGCCTGCGAGGCACACATCAAACAGTGCGGGGGAACCCTCATCCTGATTGAAACCTCATCCAAGCCGAATTACCGGCCGACGCGCCGTTTCTACCGCAAAACAGGATACAGACAGGCGTGCCGTATCAATGATTTCTATGCTCCGGGCGACCACCGCATCATCTTCGAAAAACGCTTTTAAGGGTGCCGGCGGCTCCTAGCGTCCCGAGAGCGCGACCGTGCCGAAAGCAGCGCTGGTTTCCTCTTCAGCCAGCACCACTCCGCCCTTGAGCAACGTCACCTTGAGGTGACCGGCGGCGATGGCTTTGCTGAAAGTGATGTCCATCTGCACTCCCCTGGTATTGTAGGAATGGGGGGCGGTGCCTTCCACGTTGGTGATTTCTATCTGCCCGTCGGCCTTGGTGGTGATGAGGGTGCCGGTATAGGGCTGGGTGCCGGCGGTTGTGCTAAGCTGGATGCGGAAGGCGTAATTCCCCTCGGCGTCGGGCTGGCCGGTGTTGCCCCCACAGGCGGGAAGAAAGGCCGTCAACGAAGCCAGGGCGACGGCACAGAGCAGAATCCGGCTGGTAACGGGATTAGCAGGGAAAATATTCAAGCGCCGCACTGTGCAACCTCGCTTTCACACGACCGGTGTGCGCCTGAGAGGCGAATCAACGGCCGGGTAGTCACATCTAATATTAACATTTATTTTATCGCTGTTCAACGTTTTTTAAATAACTGGCTCGCCCGGCGGGACGCGCGCGCGGTTTTATTCTATAATGCAGTCATACAGAGGAGGGGCCGATGGAACAGTTTTATCGCAAGGTGCAGGAGCGTATCCTCATTCAGCGGGACGTCATCTGTTCCCTGCTCAGGGACCCGCGCATCATCGGCGACTACTACGAAGCCATTGTGCGGGATGCCGTCAGGGAAGCCGTTTCAGGTTCTTTCGCGGTGGGGCGCGGGGTGGTGCTGGCCGAAAACGGGCAGGCCAGCAAGGAATGCGATATCATCGTTTACAGCGCCGCCGAATACGGGCCGCTCTTCGTCTCCGGTGATATCGTGGTGGTCAGCCCGGAAGCGGTGCGCTGCGTGGTGCAGGTCAAAGGCACGGTGACGCTGGACAACATGGGTGATTCCATCCGCAATCTGCAGTCGGTGGACGTGCTCCGTCCCGGCATCTGGAAATTCATCGTGGGTTTCAAAACCAACATCGATTATCAGAGCCTGGTTCAGCTCTGCGCCCAGTCCGGTGCGGTCAACGGCATCTTCGTTTTTTCCAGCAACGCCAGGGAAGAAACGGAAGACATCTCGCTGCAATGGCACAAGATGGTGGGCATTTTGAAATCCATCACCGCCCCGGGCATGTACCAGACCAATGATGCCGGCCGCTATGTGGCCTTGGAGGTAAGCGGGAGAGACAGCTACCAGGGGGCGCCTTTTACCGGCGGCGAAACGAAGCCGCCGCCGCCTTAGGCCTGTTCCAGTTGCGAAACAGCCGCTTCAAACTCCGCCCTTAGCTTTTCGGCGGCCAGCAACAGCTCTTCCCAGCGGGCGGTAAGCCCGGCGATGCCTGTTTTAAGCGCGCGGTGACGCTCGATGCGGGCTACTACCTCAGCCGGGTTTTCATATTCCTCCGGGCTGGCAAAACAGGCATCGACGGCCTTGAGCTCGGTTTCCATTTCTTCCAGTTCAGCTTCCAGCCGGCTTATCTCTTTCTTGAGCGGGCTGCTCTTTTTATAATACCGGTTGCGCAGTTCCCCGGCGGCCGCCCTGCGCTGTTTGGATGAGGCGGTGCCGGCGGGTCCGCGGGCAGGCGCATCGCACGCTGTTTCATGCCGGGACACTTCGTTTTGCTGCTCGCGGTGATAGAGATAGCTGTCGTAATCCCCCTCGAAAAGCGTCACCTGGCCGTCCCTCACGTCCACGATGGTATCCGCTATCTGGCGGATGAGGGTGCGGTCATGAGTGATGAAGCACAGCGTGCCGTGATAGGCTTCGAGTGCATCGGTCAGTATCTCGCGCGAGGCGATGTCCAGGTGGTTGGTGGGTTCGTCCATCAGCAGCAGGTTGGCGGGCTGAATGAGCATCTTGGCCAGGGCAAGGCGCGCCTTTTCTCCGCCCGAAAGGACGCCGACGCGCTTCTGGACGTCATCCCCCCGGAACAGGAACCCCCCCAGGATGGTGCGGGCGCGCTGGTCGTCGAAATCAAGCCCCCCGCAGCCCGCCAGTTCCGCCAGCGCCGTCTGAGCCTCATCCAGCAGTTCTAGCTGGTGCTGGGCGTAGTAGGCGCTGGTGACGTTATGCCCCAGGATACGTTCCCCGCGCTCGAAGTCTAAAACGCCGGCCATGATTTTAAGCAGGGTGGTTTTACCCGCGCCGTTGGGTCCGACCAGGGCGGCCTTGTTGCCGCGGCGCAGTGTCAGGCTCAAATCCCGGTAAACGCACAGCTCCCCGTAGGACTTGGAGATATGGCGCAGGCTGATAACCTCGTCCCCGGGGCGGGGTGGTTCCGGAAAGGAGAAGTGGATTTTTCTGGATTGGCGCGGGACTTCCACCTTTTCTAGTCTGGCCAGCATCTTGATGCGGCTCTGGACCTGGGCGGCCTTGGTGTTCTTGGAACGAAACCGCTCGATAAAGCGCGCATCCTTTTCGAATTTGAGCGCCTGGCGGCGGGCGGTAGCTTCGAGCAATTCCAGTTCCTGTTGCCGGGCGGTGACGTACCGGTCGTAGTTCCCGTAGTAGACCGACGCCCGCCCGTTCTCAAGCATCACCACACGGCTTACCACCCGGTTGAGGAAGAAGCGGTCATGGGAAGTCAGCAGCACCGAACCCCGGTAATTCTTGAGGTAATTTTCGAACCACATCTGGCTTTCGGTGTCCAGGTGGTTGGTGGGCTCGTCCATCAGCAGCAGGTCCGGATTGACCAGCAACACCTTGGCCAGTTCGGCCCGCATCATCCAACCACCGCTGAAGCCGTTCAGGGGTTTGCCGAAATCCTTTTCCCGGAAGCCCAGCCCGCTCAGAATACAGCGCGCTTCATGTTCAAGGTCATAGGCTCCGGCGGCTTCGTAGCGGTGCTGCAAATCCCCCAGCTCGGCCAGCAATTCATCCCGTTCCACGTCCACAGGGCCGGATGATAACTCCTGCTGGATTACCTGGATGCGATGCCCCAGGTGGTTGACCGGGACGGATGCGCTCATCAGTTCTTCCAGCAGGGGCCGGGCGGAGCGGTTGTTGATTTCCTGGCGCAGGTATCCCAGGGTTATGCCGCGCCGGCGCGAACACTCCCCGCCATCCGAAGGCGTCTCGCCGGATATAATCCCCAGCAGGGTGGTCTTGCCCGTGCCGTTGGCTCCCAGCAGGGCGACGCGGTCGCAGGCGCCGATGCTGAAGCTGACCCCGCTGAAAAGCGGGGTCAGGCCGAACGATTTGGATATGTTGCTAAGATTGATCATCTGCCCGGCTCATTATAGCGCCTCAGCCTCTCGGGGAAAACGCAGCCGGATGGGGATGCCCAGGCTGGCCGCCGCTGCTTTGAGCGCCCGCGCACTGGAAGCCGGGTCGGTGACGGGTATTTTCTGCAAGCCGTCTGCCAGCCTCAGCCCCGCCGCCCTGGCTGCCGGCCAGCGCTGCTCCCACAGCCTGTCCAGTTCATCGAAAAGCCCGTAGCG
>CAZPAL010000082.1:0-6989 GCA_964584525.1 uncultured Dehalococcoidales bacterium
AGATAGCTCGCTGAGTTCAAGTTTGACCGTGCCGATGGCTTCGACGATTTTGAGGAGGGTGAGGGGTTCAATTGCTTTGAGTTGGGCGGCGATGTCGGGGTACGGTTCGGGAGGCATGGATTCGGCTGGCTCTGGAGCAGGAGCAGGAGTAGGGGTAGGGGTAGCCACGGGTTCGGGTGTAGGTGCGGGTTCAACGGGTGCGGCGGGTTCGGGAATAGATGTGGCGGGCGCTGGCGGCGGAGCCTGGGCTTTGGGTTTTCGACCCTTTGTCTGGGCAGCCTTTGTGAATGGCTGAACCTCCGGGATTGGCTCGGTAGGCGCCACCGCGGGTTTGGGTTTAGGCATGATACACTCTCCTTCTGTCAGCTATTTACTAGTTGACATAAAGATTGTGTCATGATTTTGTTTGTTCGTAAATCATTAAAAAATAAAATTGTTATTTTACTGCCAAAGCAATTGCTTTGTGTGGTTTTTGAGTTTTTGGATGTTGACGATTGTTTTACGGTTAAACGCTCATGATATAACCTTTGGTACACCTTTAGTTACCATCTGTTTGAGTAGTCTACGAGCACTAAAATGCCTGTCTGATGACTGCTGTAGAGGTTTGTGGCAACGGGATGGTGGGTAGATAATTATTGCATACTCAGTGTTAGCTGGGAAAAATATACCCATTACTCTTTTGTCGTATCCCTAGTTAGGGGCAGGGAATGAGGATAAAAGGGAACAGTCGTTTCGGAATAGTAAATACTTGCTAAAAAGGAGGGTTAAATGGTTATTTTCAACAAGGGACTTTCCAAAGTATTCATCTTGGTGATTATAGCAACACTTCTATTGTCAGCGGTAATCGGATGCTCAGATGGTTCCAGTGATGGTGGTTTCGGTTTTCAGAATCCCATTGTGGTGATGCAGCCCGATATACGGGTAGAAGATGCCCGTGCAGAAAGCGGGTGGAATTTAAGTCTCGGTTGGTATGCCGATGTGACTTACACTCTACACAATTATGGTGAGGCCAACGGCCAGGCAACTATCGAGATATACGGGAACAGTAGCGGGGTTTTACTTACTCAGGTTGTGGTGGTGTCAGCCCAACAGACCATTGTCCGAACGGCCGGTCATGTTAACCGAAGTTCAAGTGACGATGAGATTGGAGTCCGGATGGTAGGTCAAATCAAACTTCAATAAATACTAAATTAAAACCGGCACCCGGTACTTCAATGATTGGTGGGGGCGGTCGTGGTTGTAGTAATTCCTGAATGCGCCAAGGCATGATTGGGCATCTTCCACATCTGTATAGCCATGCTCCGGGAATTCCTCTTCAATAATGGTTTTATTGACGCGCTTCATCATGCTGGCCAGCTGGAGCCTGGTTCTGCCGATAATTGATTCCCTCACCTGGATATATGGACTTGACTCGATGTAGCGCAGCGTTCGAGGCGAATTCATCACAGGCAATTCGTCATTAAACAGCATGATGATGTGGTCATGGCGAAAAGGGGAAACCATCACCGCTTCTTCCAGAGCATTTTCCAATCCCATGACCAGCGAAGCCTCATCGATTTTTGCGAAAAGTTTGAGTACAAGAAGATATCGTGAATAATAGTCCATGACGAAGAACAACGGCTTAGGGCGACGACCCATGATTCTGGCTTTAGCAAAGTCGGCCATGAACATCTGATTGGGCGCGTTTGGGAGTTCCAGGAACGGCTTCCTGGACATGAAGGCTTCCTTGAGCGCGGGGTAGGGTACGATGGTCATGGATTGGTTTCTCCCAACGCTTAATCATGGTATGAACGCATGGCGTTATTATACCCTATGAGGATGGATAAACACCCCTTCACAGTTTGTTATTGTACGTAATCCACATAGCCGTGCCAAAATTATGGCGTAATAGGGTTAGCCGGGTTAAAAAAATAATTGATGTAGAGCGAAAACCATGGCCGGCGTAACCAGCCACATAATGACCTTACCCCGTGCTTAGTTCCATCCCGATCTTGGTGTTTCGGTCTAGTTCAATGAATTCCTGGGGTGCTATGTTACAAGACATTCAACAATATTCTTACATGGCCATTACAGTCAATGCGGATGGTATCACTCTGAATACTGCCGGGCACTCCCCAAGGATTTCACCATCCGCCTCGATAAGAAGTCGTTCAACGCATTCAACTTCAATTGTGCTTGCCTTTCGCTCTTTTATTTTGGGGTGTCGGAGATGGCTCCCATAATATGCCGTTGGCACAATCCGCATCAATTCCGGTTTACTAACGTCACCAATTGTCACCAGGTTCATCAAACCGTCATCGAGCGTAGCATGGGGAGCTACCTGCATTCCATCCGCAAAGTATTGTCCGTTGGCCACCACCAGGTAGCAGGCGCAAATATCCTCGCTTTCATTATCAATACGGAGTCTGACCCGTTTGTTCCGGTGGGTTAGTAAGGCGGCGCAGCCTGCTGCGGTTCGAAGCTTACAATTGACGGTATGCCCAAAACGATTAGGCAAGCGCTCCCAGGCACTGACAACTGCAGCTCCAAAGCCGATGCTGGCTTCGTTTATAAAGAAACGGCGTAGCTGTCGCCCATGGTCCTGGTATTCAACCAGGCAAGCATCTATTATAGTTCGCCGTTGACTGCCAAGGGGGGTGGAGGGGCCGGCAATATTACATTGGGTGCCAAGGGAGCGGGCAAAACCGCACGCAGTGCCGGTGCTGATAATGCCCAGCACAGTGTCATCGGAATGGGCTGAACCAAGAATACCATTGGCTACCTCATTCACTGTGCCATCACCGCCAACAGCTATGAGGTATTGATAGCCGGTTGCGACAGCCTGCCTGGCTATCTCAATAGCGTGGCCTGGACTTTTAGTGAACTCATGGTCAAACGATAAGCCGGTATCTTGCAGTTGGCTGCAAACACGCGGCCATAGCCTGCGGATTGAGCCGCCGCCTGCCACCGGATTGACAATTACTTTGGCACACGACATCGGCACTCTTTCTCCAAATAATCAGATTCGATTGTAGCGTTCAAACACGTTGAAATCAATAATCAGGTGGCCTGGAGCAAGAAGGGGGGAGGTTCCCCCCTCCTCCATTTGCAATCTCCCCGCCATGCGGCTATAATCGGGGCCCGGATGGAATCCGGGCGCGAATCCATTCGTGCAGGTCTCGAATATGAACAAAAGGCCTTTGTTTATTGTACTTGCCCTGGCGGTAGCCGTCGCCGGCCCTGCCGCCAGCCACTTCATTCTGGTTTCTCATACGCCGGACGAATCCATGGCCGACCACTTCTTCGCTACGCCCGAAATTACCAACCTGGCTGGTGATTCCGTTCTCCTGGTGCTGGCCGCCATTTTCCTGGCGCTAGCCCTATGGTCAGGTTTCAGCTGGTTAACCAACCTCGCACGCGGCCTATTCTGCGGCTGGTACAATTCCGCCTACCTGGAAGCCAACAACGGCACTTATTCAGGCACAACTACGCCCAGACACCTTAAAGGTCCGGGCTTAATTATTTTTAAGGAGGTATCCGTATGAGCAAATATCATTCCACGCTGAGCCGACGCGATTTTCTAAAAGCCCTCGGGCTGGGAGGGATGGGGCTGGGAGCAGCGGCGATGGCCCCGCCCCCCTTACGCGACCTCGATGAGGCGATGGCCTCTCCGCAGGCGGATTGGAAGCGGCCGTCCTGGGTCAAAACGGTCTCCAAACCCACCGTTGAGATGGACTGGAATACGCTCAACCGTTTCGACTACCGGGAGGTCATGTTCGTCAAAGGTTTCGTCAAAGCTCTGGGGCAGGACACGGTTTCGGTGCTCAACCAGGCAGGCCCGACCAATACGGTGAAGTGGATAAAGGACAAGAAGCCGGGCTTTACATTGAGGGACTATGCCGCGAGCACCGGGGCGCAGGTTTATGCTTTCGACCCCCACAGTTTCCTGGGTTACAAGCGGGCGTCCACCCCTGACATGCTGGGGGTTCCCCGCTGGCAGGGGTCAGCCGAAGAAAACTCACGCATGGTGAGAACGGTAATGCGCCTTTTTGGGGCGGATGAGGTAGCCTATGTTGAACTGGACACGAACAACACCGAAAAACTGATTTACACCCACGACGTGGACAGTAAAAGGCTGGATATTCTGGATGTCGAGGAAGCTGAGGAAGGGGAAGATTACCGCGTCATACCCAGGCGCATGCGCTGGGTGATTGTTTATACCATGAAAATGTCGTTTGAACTGGTGAGGCGCCTGCCCACTCTGGCCGCCAATGCTACGGTGTACATGCCCTATGCCCAGGGCCCGTGGTTGCAGGACCGCTTCCAGGAGTTCATCCGCGCGCTGGGTTATACCTGCCTGGGGGAGGCGCGGCCCAACGGCTTGGGAACATCGGTGGGCCTGGGCATCATGGGAGGCTTGGGCGAGATGAGCCGCATCGAGCATATCATGAATCCCATGCGGGGGATGTCGCACCGGGTATTCAAGATGATAACCGACCTGCCGCTGGCGCCCACCTCGCCCATAGATACCGGGGTAATGGATTTCTGCCGAACCTGCAAGAAGTGCGCCGAGATGTGCCCGGCTCATGCCATAACTTCGGCCACCGAGCCGGTCTGGGATATACCTGGACCTTACAAGAGACCGGGGGTGCGCGGCTGGTTCCGCAACGAACCATGGTGCTACACTTACTGGCGGCAGACCGGCACCGGCTGCGGATACTGCCTGGCCATATGCCCTCTCAATCGCCCGCGCACCACCGCCTATTTCAACACCATGCGCGCCACTATCGCCAGGACCGCCGCTTTCAACAATACCTTCCGCAAGATGGATGACATGCTGAACTGGGGACCCAGAGATAACCCTGAGAGTTTCTGGGATTTGGAAATGCCTACTTTCGGCTGGGATTAAGGGGAGGGAAATATGTGGTTTTTTACGGGCGCGTTAATCGGTTTGGCGCTGGTGTTGCTGATAGTCTGGCTGCGCCGGAACAAAATAGTGGTGGCGTGGTATGAATGGCTGATAGGGGCGGCCGGCTTGCTGCTCTTGATTTTCGCCGTACAGAACTATTCTGCCGCCGCAACGGGGCAGGAACCTTTTGCGCCGGGGGTTTTCCTGCTGATATTCGGGTTGCCGGCGCTAACCCTGTTCGTCATCGCCGCCGCATTGGTAGCCTGGCGCTGGTTCAGGCGGGTAAGAAGGCATAACTCCCAAAAAGCGGCGGCGTAGGACTGTCGCGGGGCAGGTCACTGGCGCATCTTGGGGCTGGCGTATACAATAAATGGCAAATGGTGACCGATAAACATAGCAGCGTGCTTACCGGGCAGCTTGCGTCATGAGTGCCGAAAGAAACGCCCCCTGCCCCTGCGGGAGCGGTAAAAAATACAAGAAATGCTGCGCCGCAGCAGTCGGGCCAAAACATCTTGACGCCGTGGCGCTGAACCGCGCTGCGGCCTACGAAGGCGAAATCGGGCGCGCGCGCCGGGCTTTCTGCCGGCGCTACGCCGCCGCCAAGCAGCAGCACATAGGTGAACTTGAGAGACGCTTCAGGGAAGATTTCCCCCCGCAGGGCTTGACTCTTTCATGCCGGAAGGGTTGTTCTGCTTGCTGCGCGCTGTTCGTGGTCGCTTCACTCCAGGAGTGCGAGTGCATTGTGCATTTCCTGTATCAACATGAGGACATCCTGCAGCGCTTCCTTTCCGCCTTCGATGGGTGGCGCGACGGCGTGCTGAAAATCGAACGCTGCTTCCATGTGCTAAACAGCACCTATCACAAGATAGCCGCCGGGCTAGCCGGCGCGGAGGAAAAGTCGCTCTTTGAACGGGGATGCGAAAGCTACGCCCGGGCGCGCCTGTCGTGCCCGTTCTTATACCAGGGCGCCTGCTCCATTTACCCGGTGCGCCCGTATGTGTGCGCCGGCGCCGGCGCGGTGACCCCGGGGGAGTGGTGCGAGGTTACCCACCCGCAGCATCATGAAGCCAAATACATCAAAGTCCCGGCAATAACCGGACCGGACATGCCTTATTTTCTGAAACACGACGGACAGGAAATTCTCTCTTCCATGCCGTTCATGGTCTACCGTATTTTAACCGAAGGCTTCGATGTTCTGGCTGAGATACCAGGCCTTGGATGGTTGCGGGAAGGCTTAAGGAGTTATCCCGGGCAGCGTAACAATCCGGGGGTCAAACCCCGCGCGGTTGATTTTCATTGAGTCCAGGCATTATTCCTGATTATCCAGAACCTTCTGCCGCCGAGGTGCCGGCTGCCCCAGTCGTGCACGATGGGGGTTTCTTTGAATTCCTCCAGCGGTCCTTCCTCCTCAACCCAGTCGTAGCAAAAATCGTCCCAATCGTCCCTCATATTAAGGTCGCTGTCGTCGTAGCGGTGGAAGTCGGTACCTAAAGCGCAAAGCACGTTTTCAATATTGGAACTGGAAACCAGTGTGCCCGTTCCGCTGTTGGGGCCGTATATTTTGTAGGGATAGTGCGGGTTGACTATTTTACATTCAAAATCGTCTGTATAACGGGCCACCGCCGTCTCGAGGGCGGTAAACTGCGCCTGGGGAATGGTGCAGCGCAGGTCTGCCTCCCAGTTGTCCAGGTTATATAGCAGGCCGAAATGCAGTATCAAGTCGAACTTCCTGTCCAGCGACCAGGGTTGTTCCTGGTCGAGCAGAATCAGTTCAGTACCGGCGTCTTTGCGCCGCACGGCATCCAGCGCTTCCTGCCTGGCATCGGCAAAGGTCACCTCGGCTCCCAGACTTTTCAGATACAGGCCGATGTTTCCAAAAGCGCAACCCAGTTCCAGCACCTTTTTGTTTTGGAACCATCCCTGGCTGAAGATATATTCCAGTTTATTCACTCTTTTAACGCGCCATTCGTTAAACACGCCGCCGAATATCTTTTTTTCGTATAACAGAGATTTATCCGCGTACAACGAATTCGTCCTTATCAGGCATATTATCGTCAGGGCAAGCGCTTCAATTATACCTGTGCCGCCTGAAAAAATCACC
>CAZPAL010000083.1:0-6798 GCA_964584525.1 uncultured Dehalococcoidales bacterium
AGGTCATCGCCGATGAAATCGCCCCCCAATTTCACCATAACATCTGTGCCCTGTCCGGGCCCAACCTGGCGCTGGAAATTGCCCAGGGAATGCCGGCGGCGGCGGTGGTCGCCAACTCCAACAAACTGATTGCCCAGCGGGCGCAAAAGTTGCTGGACGCCCCTGGCTTTTCCGTATATACCAATCACGATGTCACCGGGGTGGAACTGGGGGGCGCGCTTAAGAATATCATCGCGCTTGGCGCGGGCATGATTGATGGACTGGGATATGGCGACAACGCCAAAGCCGCCTTCATCACCCGGGGGCTGACCGAAATGTCCGCTTTCGCCATGGCCCTGGGGGCCAACCCGCTGACCCTTTCCGGGCTGGCGGGACTTGGCGATGTTATCGCCACCTGCAGCAGTTCCCTCAGCCGCAACCACTTCGTCGGGGTGGAGCTCACCCGGGGAAAAGTTCTCAAAGACATCATCTCCGAGATGGCAGGGGTGGCCGAAGGAGTCACCACCACCCTGGCGGTTTGGGAGCAGTCACAGGAGTTGAATCTGGAGATGCCGATTACGCACGGAATCTACCAGGTGCTGTATAAAGAAGGAAACGCGCGCCAGATAATCGCCAGCACGCTGGGTTCAACCCTCAAACATGAACTAGCCGGGCGCAAATGGGGATTCGCTTCCTTCTTCAGGCCGGCGCGCTGGCGCAAGTAGGCGATTGATGAACAAAACATGTTGCAAACTGTTCTGCCTGGCTCTGACGGCGGCTTTACTGCTGCCGGCGGGCGCCTGCGGTACCCCCACTTTCACCGGCTACCGTACCTATACGCTGGAAGAGGGAGTAGGACACATGTCCATCGAATACCCGTCCCACTTCAATGTAACACTGGTACAACTCCTCAAGGAAGAAAACTATACCATGGTGGACATCTACGGTCCTATGAACCGCAAAGTGCGGGCTAGGACGCGCATCTGGGTGACCGTCTCTCTGACACAGACGCAAGATGCCGGAGCGGCTCTGGCTGAGGCAATGCTGGTGGCACGTACCCTGTCAGGTTACCGTTTTATCGAACAGGGCAAACTGGTAATCGACGGTTTTGAGGCCGAGCAGGTATCCTATTTTTATTATGCCACCCGTACCGATTACGAGACCAGGCTATTGAGGCTCAGCCCCGCCCCGATGGTGGCCCGCTATGCCTTTTTCGTCAACAATGGGGTGGGCTGGACAGTGGCGATGACATCCTATGAAACGACCGCAGCCACGGATGCGGCCTATTATGAAAATCTGCTGAATACGCTGATGGTGCTTAACCGTTCTCCTCAGTAGAAACCGGTTCTTCGTCCTTGTTACCGGCTTTTCCGCCCAAGCTCCGGTTAAGCGCCTCGAAGAGCCGCTTTTGCTCCTTATTCAGCTTGATCGGGGTAACCACGTTCAAGCGCACGTACTGGTCTCCCTTGCCTGAGCGGCGGAAGTGCGGAATGCCTTTGCCGCGCAGGGTGATGACGCTGCCGGTCTGGCTCCCACCGGCTATTTTGAGCGGCACTTCGCCGTAGAGGGTGGGTACGTTTATTTCAGCTCCCAACGCCGCCTGGGCAAAATTTATCTCCAGGTCATAGATGACATCGCTGCCGTCACGCTGGAAATATTCATGTTCCTGAACATTGAGATTGACCAGCACGTCACCCGAAGGCGCACCCCGGTCACCGGCGTCGCCCTGCCCGGAAAGCTGGATGCGCATCCCGTTATCCAGGCCGGGCGGAATGGTTACCTTGATTTGCCGTTCGAATGACTGTCGCCCCCTTCCGCGGCATTCTTTGCAGGGATCGGTGATAATCTGCCCGCTTCCATGGCAGCGGGTGCAGGCGGCTTCATTGGTAAACCGTCCGAAAATGGACTGCTGCGTGCGCCGGATGCTGCCGGTGCCCCGGCAATCGGGGCAGGATTCCGGTTGCGTGCCAGCCCTGGCGCCGCTGCCTTGGCAGGCAGGACAGTATTCAACGCGCTTTATATCAATGTCCCTGTCGCACCCCAGGGCGGCTTCTTCGAAGGTGACGCTGAGATTGTAATTCAGGTCATTGCCGCGCCGCGGCCCACGCCGTGCCTGGCTTCCCATACCGCCGAAGAAAGTCTCGAAGATATCCCCCAGCCCGCCAAAGCCAAAATCCTCGAAACCGCTGCCGCCGCCGAACGGGCTGCCACTGCCGATTCCGGCATGCCCGAAGCGGTCATATGCGCTGCGCTTTTCCGGGTCGCATAAAACCTGGTAGGCTTCGCTGGCCTCCTTGAATTTTTCCGAAGCGCCGTCCCCGTGGTTGTGGTCAGGATGGTACTGAAAGGCCAGTTTACGGAAAGCCTTCTTGATATCATCGTCGCTGGCGTTGCGGGGAACCCCCAGCACCTCGTAGTAGTCACGCTTAACCGTCATACTTGCAATTCTCCTCAGGCAGGGAGGGCCGAGGCACGAGCCCCAGCCCTCCTGGTTGACCCAACCGGTTATTATACCCCAATGTGGAGCCCGTTAGCTATACTTCGCGGAATTCGCCTTCTACAGTTCCCTCGTCCGGTTTTTCTCCGGGTTGGCCAGGCTCTTCCCCCGGCGGCTGAGCGCCTTCTTCCGCAGGCGGCGACTGGCGGTAAACGTGGCTGCTCAGTTTCTGCATCACGTTCGAGAGCTCCTGAGCTGCGCTGTTGATAGCCGCGGCATCATCGCCGTTGAGGGCCTGCCGTACCGCTTCGACTTTGGCGGTAGCTTCGGTGTTGAGTTCCGCCGGAACCTTATCCTTGTTGTCCCGCAGGGTTTTCTCGGCGGTATAGGCCAACGTATCGGCATTGTTCTTGGCTTCCGCCAGTTCCTTGCGCCGCGCATCTTCGGCGGCGTGGGATTCGGCGTCACGCTGCATCTTGGCAACATCATCTTTGCTGAGGCCGGACGAAGAGGTGATGGTAATCTTCTGTTCCTTGCCTGTGCCCTTGTCGCGGGCTTTGACGTTCAAGATGCCGTTGGCATCAATATCGAAAGTAACCTCCACCTGGGGCAGACCGCGCGGGGCCGGCAGGATGCCGTCCAGGATGAATTTTCCCAGCGTGCGGTTGTCAGCCGCCATGGGGCGTTCGCCCTGCAGGACATGGATTTCTACGCTGGGCTGGTTGTCGGCCGCGGTGCTGAAGACCTGCGTCTTGGAGGTGGGAATAGTGGTGTTACGGGTGATGAGTGGGGTAGCCACCCCTCCCAGAGTCTCGATGCCCAAGGTCAGCGGGGTAACGTCCAGTAGCAATACGTCTTTGACCTCGCCCTTTAGCACGCCAGCCTGTATAGCTGCTCCCAGCGCCACCACTTCGTCCGGATTGACGCTTTTGTTGGGTTCCTTGCCGAAAAACTCCTTCACCTTCTGGAAAACCAGCGGCATGCGGGTCTGACCGCCGACCAGGATTACTTCGTCAATCTGGGAGATGGTCTTGCCCGCATCGGTCAGCGCCTGGCGGCTGGGTCCCAGCGTTTTGTCCACCAGGTGCATCACCAGTTGTTCCAGCTTGGAGCGGGTGATGGAGATATTGAGGTGCTTGGGGCCGGATGCGTCGGCGGTAATGAAGGGCAGGTTGACATCCGTCTGCTGAACAGTGGAAAGTTCAATCTTGGCCTTTTCAGCCGCTTCCTTGAGACGCTGAAGAGCCATCTTGTCTTTCTTGAGGTCGATGCCCTGGTCTTTCTTGAACTCATCCACCAGCCAGTCCATGATGGTCTGGTCGAAATCATCCCCGCCCAGATGGGTATCGCCAGCGGTGGACTTGACCTGGAATGTGCCTTCCCCCAGTTCCAGAATAGAAATATCGAAGGTCCCGCCGCCCAGGTCGTAAACGGCTATGGTTTCATCTTTTTTCTTATCCATGCCGTAGGCCAGAGCGGCCGCGGTGGGCTCGTTGATGATGCGCAGCACGTTGAGCCCGGCTATCTGGCCGGCGTCCTTGGTGGCCTGGCGCTGGGCGTCGTTGAAATAGGCAGGCACGGTGATGACGGCCTCGGTAACCGGTTCACCCAGGTAGGCTTCAGCATCGGCCTTCAGCTTCTGCAGAATCATGGCCGAGATTTCGGGAGGGGTGTATTCCTTGCCGCCCATCACCACCTTGACCTCGTTGTTGGGGCCGCGCGTCACCTTGTAGGGCTTGCGCTTGGCGTCCTCTTCAACCGGCAGCTCGCGTCCTGCGGGCTCGCCCCACTTGCGTCCCATCAGGCGCTTGATGATGAAAACGGTATTTTCGGGGTTGACGATGGCTTGCCGGCGGGCTACCTGTCCTACGAGCCTTTCGCCGGTCTTGCTGATGGCGACCACTGAAGGTGTCAGGTTCCCGCCCTCAGCCGATGGGATGATAACCGGCTCGCCGCCCTGCATGACGGCCACTTCACTGAATGTGGTTCCCAGGTCGATTCCAACTGCTTTTCCCATTTTTTCGGTCAGTCCTCCTAAATTTCTTTTAATGACGCCCTGTTAAAACAATCGCCTTTCAGGCGCCGAATTAACTCTGGTTTTGCCCGTTTCCCACGGCCACTCTGGAAGCCCGCAGGATGCGGTCATGCAACATATAACCTTTCTGTAGTTCCTGTACCACCATGCCCTCCGGCCCGGGGACCTGCATAACGGCTTCGTGCCTGCACGGATCGAACTGTTCACCCAGGGCTTTAATCTCTTTCACTCCCTGCGACTCGAGGACGGCTGAAAATTTGCGCTGGATGCTGATTACCCCTTCCACCCAGGGTTGTTCCGAGTAGCCGGCGGGGATGGCTTTGCCCGCCCGTTCAAAATCATCCAGTACCGGCAGTATTTCCTGCAAGAGATTGAACTGGGCATATCTCAAAGCTTCGTCGCGGTCCATCTCCAGCCTGCGCTTGTAATTGATGAAATCGGCCTGAGCCCGCTGCCAGTTGGCCAGGTTCTCGCCTGCCTTGGCTTGGGCTTCGGCCAACTCCCGGCTCAACGCATCCAGTTTCGCCGCGACGTCATCGCCAGGTTCTATTTCAGGGACTCTGTTTTCCTGTTTCATTCCGGCAATCTTCCCCTGATGATTAATTTCCGCTTTCCGCTGGTGCTTCAGGCGTCAGCCCGTACAGCTCAGTCACTAACAGGCTTATAATAGATGATATATATCCGGTGACGGCCATCGCCCGGTCATAGTCCATGCGGGTCGGGCCGACCACGGCTATGCTTCCCAGCGGCTCTCCCGGCAGGCCGTAACGGCTGACGATGATGCTGCAATCCTGGATGTGTTCAGCCTTGTTTTCCCCTCCGATGACCACCTCCACCCCGTATCCCCGGGTCTCATCCGGTATAACCATGCCTGCCAGTTTTTTTTGCTCCGCGAGATCGATAAGGGCGGCCAGTTTCTGGCCGTGGCTGAATTCGGGCTGGTTCAGCAAAAAGTGCCATCCTTCCAGAAAAACATCCTGGCCGGTGCGGTTGTCTTCGGCGGCCATCAAACGCAAAATTCGCTCCGCCAGCCGCCGCTCGCCGGCATCAAGTTCTGCCAGCCTGCCCAGTATCTGCGCATGAGAGAGAGAAGCGAATAACAGATTGAGTTTTGCGGCCGCAGCGGCCAATTCCTGCTGGCTTGCCGCTTCTTCAAAATTGATAAGCTGCTGGCGTACCTTGGCACCCTGCAGCACCAGCACCATCAGCACCAGCATCGGCTGGATGGAAACCATTTCCACATGCTTAAAACGTGAGGTGACGCAGCGCGGAGCGGTGACGACCACCACGTTTTTGACCCGTTGTGAAAGCACACTCACGGCCAGATTGAGCCATTCTTCCAACCTGTCTTCGACCTGGTGAAACAGGTGATTGATGAGGAATTGCTCTTCCAGCGGCAACTCCGCCGGCTTGAGGGAGCTGACAAAATAGCGGTAGCCCTTATCCGACGGAATTGAACCGGCGGCATAATGCGGGCGATAGATATACCCCTCCTCCTCCAGACGAGCTACCTCACTCCTGATGGTGGCCGAGCTTATATCCAGCCCACATTCGTCCAGGATGTTGCCTGAAGAAACAGGCTGAGCTTTCCCAACATACTGGCGTATGATTGAGTTTAAGATTATCTCTCCGCGTGTTCGTAGCATGGTGCTTTTCCCGTTTGGCAATCTAACATCCAGACTGCTAATAATTTAGCAGCTTTACAATTCTTTGTCAAGGGGACGCCTTTCGCCATCCCGAGAGGTTCAGGATTTTCCCCGATTCATCCAAATATGCTATGCTATGGAAGCGTATTCTTCAGGGTGGTAACGAGAATGAAACTGGGTTTTACCGAATTTTTTGTAGTGCTCCTTGTAATCGGCATCATCGTCGCTATCTCCGTATTCTTCCCTTCCGGCCATAAACAACAAAACAAGGAACTGCTGGAGCGCGAACCCGTGAATGCGGAGGAGGCCCGCGACCAGAGAATCCTGCGCAGCCGCCGCTCCGGCTTCAAGATTTCAGGCATAGTGATGGTAATCCTGGGAATAGTGCTCATCATCAGCGCCCCCGGTTTGCTCAGGTATTTTTTCATGAGCTACATCGGCGGCGGCATCATCATACTGCTGGGGCTGGCGGCTTTCCTCTTATCACGGCGCTCGTAGCCTCTTGACAGCCGCATGCTCCGTTGTTACACTGCTGGTTTATTTTTATATTGGAATAACATGAATATCAGTAAAGTCGGCCTAGTGTATCACCCGCTGAATGAACGAGCCCTGAACCATGCCCGCAGGCTGCAACAGGTTATCGAAGCCGAAGGCGTGTCAGCCTGGATGTGCTCTGCCTGGGAACCAGACGATATCTGCCG
>CAZPAL010000084.1:0-6738 GCA_964584525.1 uncultured Dehalococcoidales bacterium
CCAGGCTCAGCGGATTTGCCCCCCGTGCCAGAGTGATTCATATCGACATCGACCCGGCTGAAATCGGTAAAAACGTCAAGGTGGATGTGCCCATCGTGGGCGATGCCCGCATGGTGCTGAAAGCGCTCAACAAGGTCATCACCCCAAAGCAGCACGCTGATTGGCTCGGGCAGATTGATACCTGGCGCAAAGAGCATCCAGCCCACCTGGGGGCACCCGATGAACTGACCCCCCAGTATGTCATCCGCAAATTAAACGAGGTGACCGGAGGGGATGCTATCATCGTCACCGGAGTAGGGCAGCATCAGATGTTCGCCGGACAGCACTTCGTCTATGACAGGCCTAACAGTTTTATCTCTTCCGGCGGGTTGGGCACGATGGGTTTCGAACTGCCGGCGGCCATGGGCGCCAAGGTGGGGTTACCTGATGACAACGTGTGGTGCATCGCCGGGGACGGCGGTTTTCAGATGACCATCCAGGAACTGGCGACTGTCGCACGGGAAAATATCGGCATCAAGATAGCCATTCTCAACAACGGCTGGCTGGGGATGGTACGGCAGTGGCAGTACCTCTTCTACGAAAAGCGATATATGGCCACCAGGCTGGCCTGCCCTGATTTTATAAAAATAGCTCAGGCCTACTGCATCCCGGCTTTGCAGGTTGACTGCCAGGCCGGGGTTATCCCTGCCATCCAGCAAGCTATGAATACCTCAGGGCCGTTTTTGCTCAATTTCGTGGTTAAACCGGAAGACGTTTATCCCATGGTGGCGCCGGGAGCAGCCCTTAACGAGATAATCGAATCCCCCCGACAGGAGGCTTAGCATGGCGGCGACAAAACACACGATAGTGGCACTGGTGGCCGATAAGCCCGGTGTGCTCAACCGCGTGGCCAGCCTTTTCCGGCGGCGGGATTTCAACATCGAAAGCATCGCCGTGGGACACAGCGAACAGCCGGATATTTCGCGTATGACGATAGTGGTGGATGGCGCACGCACCCAGGTGGAACAGGTGCGCAAGCAACTGGATAAACTTATCGATGTCATCAAGGTATCGGACATCACCGGGGAGAACACCATCTTGCGCGAACTGGCGATGATAAAGGTCAAAACCAGCGGCGAAAACCGCAGCGACGTCATGCAGATTGTGGGTATTTTCCGCGCCAAGATTGTGGATGTATCCATCGATTCGGTGACCGTCGAGGTGACCGGGGATGAACTCAAAGTCAATTCACTGTATAATCTACTTAAAATCTTTGGAATAAAGGAAATCTGCCGGACAGGGGTTATCGCCATGACCCGCGGGTCGGCGTCGGTGACCGAAGAATCGCCCAGGGAAGAAAATTAAAATAAGGAAGGTGTTCAATGGCTGTAATTTATTATGACGAAGATTGCAATCTGGATTTACTGAAAGACAAAACTATTGGTATCGTGGGCTACGGCAGCCAGGGGCATGCCCAGGCTCAGAACCTTCGTGACAGCGGTTGTAACGTTATCGTGGCCGAACTGCCCGGCGGTGCCAACTGGGAAAAAGCCAAAAAAGACGGTTTTGAGTTATTCACCGCCGCCGAGCTGGCCAAACGCGCCGATTATATCGTCATGCTGACGCCCGATACTATGCAGGCCAGGATTTATAACAGCGATATCGCTCCCGGCCTGACCGCCGGCAAGGTGCTGCAATTCGCGCATGGTTTCAACATCCACTACGGCCAGATTAACCCCCCGGCAAATGTGGATGTGACCATGATAGCCCCCAAATGCCCCGGCCAGATGCTGCGCCAGGTATATATCGAGGGAGCCGGCGCGCCGGCATTGATAGCCGTGCATCAGGACGCATCCGGAAAAGCCCAGGAACTGGCGCTGGCTTATGCCAAGGGCATCGGTTCCAACCGCGCCGGCATACTGGAAACGACCTTCGCCGAAGAAACCGAAACCGACCTTTTCGGTGAGCAGGCGGTGCTGTGTGGCGGCGTGACCTCGCTGGTCAAGGCCGGCTTTGAAACACTGGTTGAAGCGGGATACCAGCCCGAAGTGGCCTATTTTGAATGCCTGCATGAACTTAAACTTATTGTGGACCTGATATACAAGGGCGGCATCAATCATATGCGCAGTTCCATCAGCGACACTGCCAAGTACGGCGACTACACCCGGGGGCCGCGCGTGGTGAATGATGAAACCTACGAAGAGATGGGAGAAATCCTGGCCGAGATTCAGGACGGGCGTTTTGCCAGGGAATGGATTCTGGAAAACCAGGCCGGACGGCCGGTTTACAACGCTCTCAAACGCATGGAAGAGGAACACCTGATAGAAGAGGTCGGCGCTGAACTGCGCGAGATGATGCCCTGGCTCAAAGAAAGCAAGTAAGAAGACACAAAGTTGGTTTTGGAGATGATTAAGTCCATAGTACGCTTTCCGGCCCACGCGGCAGACGGTCTGAGTGGGGCAGAAAAGCTCATCCTTAGCGGCCCCTCTTCTATAGCAGAGGGGTAAAAATGTGGTGACGACACAAAATAAGGAAAGCTTGAACTCTGAGGGAGGTTTACTTTGGATAGGGTCATTATTTTCGATACCACTTTAAGAGACGGCGAGCAAGCGGCCGGCGCTTCGCTCAATTTGGGTGAAAAACTGGAAATCGCACGCCAGCTGGAAAGGCTGGGCGTGGATGTGATTGAAGCGGGCTTCCCCATAAGCTCGCCGGGTGACCTTGAGGCCGTGCGGGCTATCGCCGGTGAGGTAAAAAACTCGACGGTATGCGCGCTGGCCCGGGCGTCCGCCCGTGACATAGAGTGCGCCTGGGAGGCCGTCAAGACGGCGGTCCGGCCCCGGATTCATGTGTTCATTTCGGCTTCCGATATCCACATGGTGCACCAATTGAAGAAGAACAGCGACCAGGTGCTGGCACTGGCGCGGGAGATGGTGGCCAAGGCCAGGGCGTATCTGCCCGATGTCGAGTTTTCCCCCATGGACGCCAGCCGGGCTTCCCCGGCGTTCATCTACAAAATGGTCGAGGCGGTCATAGCCGCCGGAGCGACCACCGTCAACATTCCGGACACCGTAGGTTACGCTATACCCGGGGAATTCGGCGGGCTCATCGACGACATCTTCCGTAACGTACCAAGCATCGGTAAGGCTACGCTCAGCGTCCACTGTCATAACGACCTCGGATTGGCGGTAGCCAACAGTCTGGAAGCCGTCCGAAAAGGTGCGCGCCAGGTGGAGTGCACGGTGAACGGCATCGGTGAGCGCGCCGGTAACGCCGCTCTGGAAGAAGTGGTGATGGCTATTGAAACCCGCGCTGACCTGCTAGGAGTGGATACGGGAATCAATACCCGCCAAATCTACAGCACCAGCCGCCTGGTGAGCGAACTGACCGGTTTTACCGTGCAGCCCAACAAGGCGGTGGTGGGAGCCAATGCCTTCCGCCACCAATCCGGTATACACCAGGACGGGGTCATCAAGATGCGCAGCACCTATGAAATCATCGACCCGCAGAGCGTGGGAGTGCCTTCTTCCAGCTTGGTGCTGGGTAAGCTTTCAGGAAGGCATGCTCTCAAAGAGCGCTTGGCCGAACTGGGTTACATTCTTTCCGAGGCGGATTTCGAGCGTGTTTTCACGGCGTTCAAGGCGCTGGCAGACAAAAAGAAAGAAATTGGCGACCGCGATATTCAATCGCTGGTAGCCGAATATCAGCGTACCATGGTTGAAACCTACCGCTTGAAACGCGTCCAGGTGAGTTGCGGCGACCGCGGTATTCCTACGGCGGCGGTAGTGCTGACCGGTCCGGACGGCAAGGAACTGGCCGACGCCGCCCTGGGAGCCGGTCCCATCGACGCCGTGTATCAGGCCATCAACCGGCTGGTCAAGGTTCCCAACGTGCTGACCGAGTTCAGCGTTAACTCCGTCACCGAGGGGTTGGATGCCATCGGCGAGGTGCTGATTCGCATCGAAAGCGGAGGCGTGGGTTACACCGGCCGCGGAGCGGATACGGATATCATCGTAGCCAGCGCCAAGGCCTATATGAACGCTCTCAACCGGCTGCTGGCCTCCACCGGCGGCGAGGGCGGAGGGTAGCATGGCCGATGAACTGGAAATCATCCTGCGCCTGGTTATGGCGGTGGTGCTGGGTTCCATCGTTGGCATCCAGCGCAGCCAGGCTCAAAAATCGGCCGGGTTGCGGGATATGGGCTTGCTGTGCCTGGGGTCAGCGCTCTTTACCGTGCTTTCAATCTATGGTTTCGGCGGTGAGGAACCGGCGCGGATTGCCGCCGGAGTGGTGACCGGGGTGGGTTTTCTGGGAGCGGGAGCCATCTTCCGCACCAATCAGGATGTGGTCAAGGGCATCACTACCGCCACCACCATCTGGGTGACGGCGGGCATCGGTATGGCCTGCGGCGCCGGAATGTACTATCTGGCGCCTGTAGTGACTTTGCTGGTGCTGTTTTTACTGTTCCTAAGGCAGTGGCTGGGCCGAAAACAAAATAATATGGATAAACCGGGGTAATTATGACGTTAACAGAGAAAATACTGGCGGCGCATTCAGATAATCCGAAGGCAGTCACCGGCGATTTCGTCAGCGTCAAGGTGGACGTGGTGCTTTCCAACGATATCACGGCCCCCATCGCTATCCGTGAATTCGCCAGGTTGGGTATAAAACGGGTCTTCGACCCGGCTAAAATCGTGATGGTGCCGGACCATTTCGTGCCCAACAAGGACATCGCATCCGCCGAACAGGCCAAGAACGTGCGTGAGTTCGCCCGCGAACAGGGCATCATATATTTTGAATGCGGCCGTATGGGCATCGAGCATGTGCTGCTGCCCGAGCAGGGAATCGTGTTGCCCGGGGATGTCATCATCGGGGCTGATTCGCACACCTGTACCTACGGAGCGCTGGGGGCGTTCGCCACCGGCATGGGTTCGACGGATATCGCCATGGCCATGGCCACAGGTGAGACCTGGATGAAAATCCCGCCGACCATGCGTTTCGTTTATCATGGACGTCTACCCAAGTGGGTAGGCGGCAAAGACCTCATTCTGTTCACCATCGGGCAGATAGGTGTCGACGGGGCGCTTTACAGCGCCATGGAGTTCACCGGAGAAGCGGTGGACAACCTTTCCATGGAAGCCCGCTTCACCATGTCCAATATGGCTATCGAAGCCGGGGGCAAGGCAGGAATATGTGCCTTCGACCCAGTGACCCGCGCCTACCTGGAGAAAAGGGCCAAACGAAACTACACTGTTTATGAACTTGGCCCCGCCGAAGAATGCGCGCAGGTGATGGAATTTGACGTATCGAACCTCGAACCCCAGGTAGCCATGCCTCACCTCCCTTCCAATGTGAAACCCATCAGCCAGGTGGGTAATATCCGCATCGACCAGTCGGTTATCGGTTCCTGCACCAACGGGCGGCTGGAGGACCTCAAGATAGCCGCCGGACTGCTGGCCGGGCGTAAAATTCACCCACAGGTGCGCTGTATAATCATTCCGGGCAGCCAGCAGGTTTATTTGGACGCCATAAAAGCAGGCTATATTGAGACCTTCATCAACGCCGGCTGCGCCGTAAGTACGCCCACCTGCGGCCCCTGTCTGGGCGGGCACATGGGCATTCTGGCGTCCGGAGAGCGTTCCATCTCCACCACCAACCGCAACTTCGTCGGGCGTATGGGCAGCCCCCAGTCGGAGGTATATCTGTCCAATCCCGCGGTGGCCGCCGCCAGTGCCGTGCTGGGTAAAATAGCCGGCCCCGAGGCGCTTTAGATGGGGAGTACAGACGTTAGTGTCGACAAGGAGAGCTTTATGCTGAGAGGCAGGGTTTATAAATACGGTTCGAATGTGGACACGGATGCCATTATTCCGGCGCGTTATCTGAATGTTTCCGAGCCCTCCGAACTGGCCAGGCACTGCATGGAAGATATAGACCGTGAATTCGCCGGCCGGGTACAGAATGGGGATATAATCGTAGCCGGTTCCAATTTTGGCTGCGGTTCTTCACGTGAACACGCTCCCATCGCCATCAAAGCCGCCGGGGTGTCAGCGGTGATAGCCGGGAGTTTCGCTCGTATTTTCTTCCGCAACGCTATCAATATCGGGCTGCCTCTGCTGGAGTCGGCGGAAGCGGTGGACAACACCGAAAACGGCGATCTGCTTGAGATAGACCTGGCCAAGGGCGAAATCCGCAACGCGACCAAAAACAAGCTTTACACATCCAGCCCTTACCCGTTCTTTATGAGCGAACTTATAGCTGCTGGGGGGCTGGTGGAATATACGCGAAAAAAACTGGCAGCGAGGAAGGCATGAAATACAGGATAGCGGTGCTGGCCGGGGACGGAATCGGCCCCGAAGTTGTAGCGGAGGCACAAAAGGTGCTGGCTGCCATATCCCGGCGTTACGGGCACGGGTTTGAGGTGAAGCACGGGTTGGTGGGCGGTGCTGCCATCGAGGCGACCGGTTCAGCTTTGCCTGACGCCTCGTTGAAATTATGTCGCGCCGCCGATGCTGTTCTGTTCGGGGCGGTGGGCGACCCTAAATACGATAATCCCGCCGTCAAGGTCAGGCCCGAGGACGGGTTGCTGTCCATCAGGCGTAAATTGGGACTGTTCGCCAACTTGCGGCCGGTGCGGGTGCATGACGAATTGGTCGGAGCCACCATTTTCAAGCCTGAGGTGATAAAAGGCGCTGATTTCATCTTCGTCAGAGAACTGACCGGGGGGCTGTATTTCGGCCGCCCCAAGCGGCGCTGGCAGAC
>CAZPAL010000085.1:0-6736 GCA_964584525.1 uncultured Dehalococcoidales bacterium
TGAAAAAAAGGGCTAGAATAGGCATGATTTTGGGCGGTTAGCTCAGTGGTTAGAGCATCTGCTTTACACGCAGAGGGTCATAGGTTCGAGTCCTATACCGCCCACCATTTCCATGTGTAGATACTCCCCCCTTGCGATGTCAATGCCAATCCCGTTTCCAATCAACCGGGCCAGCCAAACGATTGTACCGGCCGGATAAGTACTTTCGTTATATTGACAGGAGGGTTTTCAAGGCTGAGAATTAAGCGATAGGCCGAAACCGCTATTTGCCAGGAGGAGAATGAATGAGGAAAATTAGCAGACTTGCAGGTATCGTTATGTCGCTGGCCGCCTGCCTGGCCGTGGTAGTGCCCGTTCCAGTCCTGGCTGAGCCCCCTTCCATCGGCAGTGTAGCAATAACACCCGACCCGGCATTTTTTGACACCCCGCTCACGGCGGTTCCCGGCGATGACTGGTACGATGCGGATGGGGACGCCAGCAATTTCCAATGGATCTGGCAGAAATGGGATGCCGCCACGTCGTCGTTTGCGGATATCGTCGATGCCATTACCGCGCAGCCGGTAACCACCAGCACCCTGGCTGCTGAGTACTTTACCGTAGGTGATCAAATCAAGGTAATCTGCACCCCGTTCGACGGCACGGAAGCCGGGGCACCGGTAGAAGATACCGCCACAATTTCGGCTGGCGCGGTGGTCATATCCCCCAAACCGGCCACCACCGCCTCCACGCTGACCGCCGCCCCTGTTCACTGGCTCAACATGGTGTCGTTCGAATACCAGTGGCAGAAGTGGGATGCTGCCGCGGCGACATGGCTGGATATTGAGGGTGCCGCGACCAACAAGCTGGAAAGCAGCGGCTTCGTCCTGAACGACCAGATCAAAGTTATCTGTACCCCGTTTGACGGCATAGCTGACGGCGCGCCGGTTGAAGACACCGTTACCATCAGCGTCTTTTCCTACGATTCCGGAGTCGAAATCAAGCCCGGTGATGGCGAGAGTGCTGCGCCCGTCAACCTGAAGAGCCAGGGTGTCATTCCGCTGGTCATCCATACCACCGAGGCTTTCGACGCCGCAGCGCTCGATATCGAAAGCGTCAAGCTCGGTCCTGCGGAGGCGGCTCCGGTTCACTTCGCGTACGAGGATGTCGATTTGGATGGTGACACGGACCTGGTGTTACATTTCAGGACGCAGGAGTTGGGCTTGACCGCCGGGGACACCGATGTCACCCTGACCGGGGCGACCCTTGACGGCACCCCGTTTACCTCGACCGTGGCCATCAGGATTGTTCCCGAGGCTAACCAGGAAGAACACGGGGACGAGATTGAGCCCGAAGAGCACCGGAACGAAGGCCAGGGCACAGATTCTGCTCCCGGCCTGAACAAGGAACCAGGCGAAAATGCCACCGGCAAGGGGAAAAACAAGTAGACCGCCGTTTGAGTCATCAAAAAGAGAGGGCAATTGCCCTCTCTTTTTTCATACCGGGACATATTCATCTTCAAACCGGGTTGTGATATGATGCCGGTGATGCCAGCCGGAGGGCCGGCACACGGGGGTGGCCCGTCAGGTGCCTCGCCCCCGGCTGCGTGCTTGAAAAATGACATGATTCCGTTACCTTTCCGCCCGCGATGATGTGACTTTTTAATGTTACTCCATCAAGATAACAAACACGGGGCTACGCCAGGAACGGCAAGGTGATTCTCTTCTTCCGCGCGGATAAATACACGACTTTCGGCCTAAACGACGAGGCCAACCTGACCCGCGCGGAAGGAGCATCGCACCAGCTCATGGCCTGCGCCTGGTTTTTCAGCACGCTGGATGAAGCCGCCGAGGCCGAGCTTTCCTCCATCGTACGCAAGGCTGCCGGTCGAGGCCGCGCGCCCGCATTCATTTTGGTGCCCCCGGTGTTAGTAAACCGAATAGACGCACTCCGGCTAATCAGGTGTGGGTTGCCGGCGATTGCTTTTTTCATCCATGAGATTTTCCTGACCTCCCAGGATTGCCGTCTTGAACCTTGCGCCATTTTGCCTGTTTAGCCAGTTTAGGTCTAGAATAATCCGGACATGGATAAAAACTTACCCCAGAGGCCAAAGGCATGAGGGTGCTGATGATTGGTGGAAGCGCTGGCGATGTCAGATGCATCCGTGAGGCGCTGGAGGGCTTCGATGAACCCTGCAGCGTCGTGACCGCCGGCAGCCTGGACGCCGGTCTCGAAGCCCTGTCCTCCCGACCGGCGGATGCCGTCTTGCTGGAAGCAGACATGCCCGGCGTAAACGGGCTGGACGCTTTAGAATGGTTTCAAAAGTTTGCTGCGCTTCTCCCGGTGGTAATCATAACTTCAGCGGACGACCAGGAATTTGCCATGCGGGCGTTAAGGGCGGGTGCCCAGGATTATTTAGTCAGACAGCAACTGGACCCGGTCCAGTTGCGGCGGGCATTGAAGCACGCCGTCGAACGTAAACGCGCTGAAAAAGGTGTACGGCGGGAAAAAGAAGAATGGGAACTGACTTTCAATTCAGTACCAGATTTGATGGCTATACTGGATACCAGCCATCGCATCATCCGGGTCAATAAAGCTATGGCGGACCACCTGGGTGTAAACCCGGGCGAGTGTGTCGGACAGCATTGTTACGAGGCTGTCCACGGCCTGCCCTGTCCGCCGGATTCGTGCCCTCATTCCCTGACCTGCCTGGACGGGGAGGAGCACACCGCAGATGTCTACGAACCGCGCATGGGTGGTGACTTTCAGGTCAGCACTACCCCCATGTTCGACCGGAACGGACGCGTCACCGGCTCGGTGCATATCGCGCGGGACATCACCCAGCGCAAGAAGGCAGAACAACTCAAGGATGAGTTCATCGGCATGGTTTCACATGAGCTTAGAACCCCGCTCACCGTCATAATCGGCGCCCTGGCGGTGGCTAGGTCGGAGGGCGTGAGCGCGGACGAGTCCGCCGAACTCATCCAGAACGCCGCCACCGGAGCTGACGCGCTGGCCTCCCTGATAGACAATCTGCTGGAGCTTTCCCGTTATCAATCCGACCGCTTGAACCTCAATTCGGAAAAGGTGAATCTCGGCAAGGTGGCTGAGTGCGTTGTTCAGAAACTGCGGGGAAAATCACCCCGGCATAAGCTGGTCGCCTCCATCCCCGATTCCCTGCCGGGGGTGGTCATCGACCGTGTCCGCATCGAGCGGGTTTTGATGAACCTGGTTGAAAATGCCATCAAATATTCCCCCCGGGGAGGAGAGGTCGAGGTTTTCGCCCTGGAGCATGAGTCCCACGTGGTAATCGGCGTACGCGACCAGGGCATCGGAATATCGAAAGCCGACCAGTCCAGGCTGTTTCAAAGATTCGAGCGGCTGCAGGCCAAGGAGCGTCATGCCATCCCCGGGCTGGGGTTGGGGCTCCGGGTGTGCCGCATACTGGTGGAGGCGCACGGTGGACGCATCTGGGTTGAATCGGCACCCGGTCAGGGGGCTACCTTCTATTTTACCGTGCCGCTGGTGGCCGCCGCTCCGGCAGCCTGATTCCGAGCATGGTGCTCGGTCTACATCTGAAACCAGTTTTATTGCCCCCTTAACTATGACGTAACGTCGAATCGGTGAAACCATATCGCAGCCGGATGATGATGTCCTCGAAGCGCTGGAGTCACACCAGAAGATGCTGGCGGAGAAAGCCGGGCGCATCCGCCGGAGGCGGCTGCCAAACAGGCATAAGCCTAACCTCTCCTCCTTTCATGCGTTATAATCAAGTGACGAGACAATGAGGAGGGGTGCCCTATGAAAAAGTTTATAGCCGCGCTGGCGGCGCTCGTGATGTCCCTGGCGATGGTAGCCTGCAGCCAGCCGGCCTCCGCCGACATCATCCGCTCCGACAAGCCTTACAATTTCGCCCCGCAGGTTTCGGCGGATGACCTGGCCCGGCTGGTGGAAGGCAACACCGAGTTCGCGCTCAGGCTCTACGAAGAGCTCAAGGCTGAGGACGGCAACCTGTTCTACTCGCCTTACAGCATCTCGCTCATGCTGGCCATGACCTGGGCCGGGGCGCGCGCCGGAACCCAGTCCCAGATGCAGCAGGCGCTTAATTTCAATCTCGGACCCGAAGAATTGCACCAGGCGTTCAATTATCTGGCGGTACAACTGGCTAACCGCGTCACCTCCGACGCCGCTTTCAAGCTGGAAGTGGTCAACGACCTGTGGGGTCAGAAGGATTTCAAGTTTTTGGACGGTTTTCTGGACTTGCTGGCCGAGAACTATGACGCCGGCCTGCGTATACTGGACTTCGTGAACGACCCCGAAGGCGCCCGCCAGGTCATCAACGACTACATCTACGACCAGACCAACAAGCTCATCGAGGACCTCATCCCGGAGGGTTCCATCAATACTTTGACCCGCCTGGTGCTGACCAACGCCATCTACTTCAAGGCCGACTGGAAGCACAAGTTCAATAAATTCGATACCCATGACGGCGTCTTCTACCTGCTGGACGGCTCCCAGGTGACCGCCTCCATGATGAACCAGCGCCGGGTGTGGAGCTTCGCCGCCGGCAGTGGCTGGCAGGCCATCGAGCTGCCTTACGTGGGCGACCAGGTAGTGATGGACATCATCCTCCCGGATGCGGGCACTCTCGCCTCCTTTGAAGATACGCTCAACCCCGCTATGCTGGAGCAAATATTCGCTGCCATGATTGGCACCGATATTCAGCTGGCATTGCCCAAGTTCAAATTCAGCTCCGAGTTCACGCTCAAGGCGGCGCTGTCCGCTATGGGCATGCCCATCGCCTTCGACCCCTTTGCCGCTGATTTTTCCGGCATGACCGATGCGGCCGACCTTTATATCCAGGACGCCGTACACAAAGCCTTCGTGTCCGTTGACGAAGATGGCACCGAGGCGGCCGCCGCCGGCGCGGTTATCATGGGCACCACCTCCATGCCGCGGAGCATGAGGGTGGACCATCCCTTCCTCTTCCTAATTCGCGATGCGGGCACGGGCACCATCCTCTTCTTCGGCCGCGTCCTCAACCCGGCGGTTTAGAAGCCGGTCATGAAGAATAAAAGGGCGGGGGCTCGAAAACCCCTGCCCTTTTTGGTGGGCACCGGGTTTTCATGCTATCATGACGCTGGCGGGGCCGCCGGCTGGCTCAGAGCTGGTCCCGCAAGGTGTGGCGCAATGACCGAGAGTATCGAATTGTTACAGCAGCGGCTTATCGAGCTGGCCCGGGTGTGGGCTTCGGGGAAGGAAATTGATCCGGCGCTGGCGGCTGATTTACGCCGCCGGGCGATACTGGCCAATCACCGCCATTACCTGGAGCATATCCCGGTTTACTCACGCCTGGCCGAGCGTCAGGGAATCGGGCCGGACAGCGATGTCCAGGCTATTAAATCCAGCCTGATGCTGGCTGACGGTGTTTTCAAGAGTTACGATACTTGCTGGCTTGACGACGGCGACTACATCAGCATGAACCGGTGGTTATCCGGCATTTACCATCATCCCGTGGATTTCGACACCTCGTCTATTGAAACGGTGGACGACTGGCTGCGGCAACTTTCGCCAAACGGCATCAGGGTAGCCTTCAGTTCCGGCACATCCGGCGTCCTTTCTTTCGTGCCCCGCAGCCTGGAGGATATGACAGTGGCCAGGGCTGCCAACGCCTGTTGTCTACCCGCCCTGCTAGGCCGCCAGCAGGGCGCCCGGGGCGCCCTGCGCTGGCTGAAACCATTGCTGTCACGCCTGGCACCCCAGGACATGATGTCAACGCTTGTTAAGGCGGGCATCCGCGGTTACGACGCCGTTTTTCTGGGTTTCACCTCCGGCGGCACCGGCAACCAGCTCCTGATGGCGGACCTGGCTCCCCTCTTCCGCCGGGTCTCTTATCTTTATGACTTCAACCTTTCGGCCTCGGTCCTGCGTGCCGTGCGGCGCAGGCCGCGCACGGAGCAGGAGCGTCGTTTGGTTGCTGATTTCGAACGCGTGGTGATGGAAAACGGGCAGCAGGCTTATGCCGCGCTGGCGGAGCATATGCGCTCGGCGGCGGCGGACGGGCAGAAGGTGTTCATCTTCGGCGCGCCGTTCCAGTTCCTGGAGCTCTGCCGCCAGTTTCAGGACGAAAAGAGAAAACTGCCGGAGGGCAGCCTGGTGCTTTTCGGCGGGGGCTGGAAGTCCCTTGACGGTCAGGCGGTCGGGCGGGATGAGCTTGTTGCCATGCTGGCGGACTTGTTCGGGCTGGCGCCGGAATCGGTGCTGGAGGGTTTCTCCATGACCGAAATCAGCATCCTCACCCTGCGCTGCGACCACGGGCGGTTTCACCTGCCGCCCATCATCGAGCCGGTCTTTATGGATACCGAACTGAACCCGGTCGAGCACCCGCAGGGGGAGGCCGTCTTCGCTTTCATGGACCCGCTGGCCGTATCCTGCCCCGGGTTTATCATCACCGGCGACCTGGTGCAAACGCAGAACGGGCTCTGCGCCTGCGGGCTGAGCGGGCCGGCGGTGACCGCCATCCGGCGCGCCGGCAGCCAGGAAATCAAGGGTTGCGGGGGCGTGATGGGGTCAATCAGGGCATGATGATGGAAGTACAGGGCATGGAAGGATTGTGCCTGACTGGACGGCTCCTGCTGAATAGCGGCGGGCTGGTGCGCGTGCCCTTTCTGGTTAAGGGCAGGCTGGCGGCGCCGCCAGCCATGACTATAGCAGAGGTTGTCCAGGCTTTTGAAGAAACGGGAGGCCTTGATTATGTAAA
>CAZPAL010000086.1:0-6709 GCA_964584525.1 uncultured Dehalococcoidales bacterium
GCTGGGGCTCTTTTTCGGGCAGGGTGAGATAATGACTATCAGCCGGCTGGCCCACATGCAACCCTGCCTTTTTTTATTTTCGCCGACCTGCCTCTCGTATGGCTGGATTCTCTCAGAGGAAAAAGTCAAGTTGAGTCATAAAAAGGCGCTGTTTCCCATTATCAATGTCTATTACCCCAACGTGCCTACTCTGGTCACCGGGCAGGTTTACGCGGCAAGGAAGGATACCGTCATGAAGCTTGCCAATTCTTCCACCGAGGTTATCGATCTTTTGCTCTACGCCTTCCGCAGTCCGGCAGCACTTGAATATATCCCGTGGGAGGACGAATCGGTAGAGAATTTTGAGGAAAGGTCAAAGTATTTCGGCCTGAAACTTGATACGGGTAAAAAAGACCTCGTACTGGAAGAAATTCCGCTGCATCCGAAAATCGAGTATAAGCCGGCGCCGGAAAAAGCAGACGACTCTGGCCCTGACACCTGCTTGTGATGCCTGGCCGCCCTACGAAGCGGTTGGCAGGCTGCTATCTCTGTTACCTGCCAGTTGCTTGTTGGCTTTAAAAACGTCAATGCGCTCAGAGATACTCACGTTCTTGAAATCCAGTTCACTGACATTGACGTTGATGTTACCCGGCATCAACCCTCTCACGGCCGCGAACGGCAGCCATGTTTGATACCACGTCCGGATTGCCCGGCTGCGCGTACTCTCATACTCACACACCAGAAAATAGTTTTTCTGAGGTTCCAGTTTGACGGGCACGAATGTCAACGCCTGTTCATTGTTGCGCAGAAATCCCAGCGTTTCACCCTGTATTACATTTTCCTTTTCGTCAAGCAGCAAGATTTCCAGGTCCAAGGCCGGGCTGTTCCCGGCATTAAAGAGCTCAAAATGGGAAAAATGGGAAGTCACCGGCAGACCGTCCGGGTTATGTGTACCCTTCGGCGGGGAAACCACGTCGGATTCATATATCAGGGTTGATTCATGAATCACTGCCCTTGCAACCAGCAGGGGGCGAGACGCCATGACGAGTTCGGCTTTTGTCTCGGTTAATTTGGCTTCAAGCATTTTCTTCGACTGAAAAGAATAGTAAAAGTCCACCAGAACAAGAAGCATGGTTAATATCAGGGTGGCTAAAACGATGGTATCTATCATTATTCCCGCTCTCCTGGCTTACGGCCCGGACTCGGACCGGTAATCACCCTGCCGATTGCCGCCAAATCCTGGTACATCATAACAACAAAATGGCTTATGTCACCACGTCGTCAAGAAACGGAGATTATTCCGTTGCAGGATGCGTGCTAATCCGTGTGGAAACCATTGGTCACCGGGGTTCCCACAACCCCTGCCTGGGCAGCTATGATAGCGGCATGGGTACGGCTCCGGGCCTGTAATTTATCAATTACGTTGCGGACATGCTTTTTAGCGGTATCCATAGATATTCCCAGGTTGACGGCAATCAATTTGTTCGCATCTCCATTCCCCATCAGCCGCAATACGTCTACCTCCCTCGGTGTGAGGTGAGCCGCCTCCGTAGTGCGTTCGGCCAGCGTCCGCCGGCCGTTTTGAATCAGGTTTTCCACGGCAGTGCGCAACAGAACAGTCTTTATCTGGGAGCCGCCTTCGGTCACTCCGTGTATGCTGTCCAGCAGTGCCGCCGGAGCGGTTTCTTTGAGGAAAAGGTATCCTCCTGCACCGGCATGGATGGCGTCTATCACATAGGTGTCGTTCAGGTTTTCCGTCAAAACGAGCACAGCCACCTCCGGGTACGCATCTTTGATCATGCGGGTGGCCTGAACGCCGTCCAAGTGGTCGTTGCGCGTTTCGGTCAGAACCACGTCGATAGGCCGTCCAAGCTGGCTGGCTTTCTTGATGTAAACCAGAGCTTCCGTTCCGTCCGTCACGTGACCGGCCAGTTCAAGGTTTGAGTCCTTAGCCAAGATAGCACGCAGACCTTCACAAACAACCGGACTGAAATCGATCAGCAGTACCCTCAACAACTTCCTTTCGGGTGACGCACCCATCAACATGCCTCCCCGGGTGCCCGTTTGGGTGCCGATGTTTCACCAAACAGGACCATTTATGACGATATTGTACCCCCCCCTATATGCCCATTGTCAAGTGTAGAATCCTCTCTGCCAGCCACTCTTCCCAAAGTTGAAAAGCCCCCAAAACGGGGGCTTTTCTTATTTATGCTAACAAACTACTAACAGACCTGCCAAAACAAGGCAATCCCCGGAAACGCGTTACGCACAACCCCCCTCCAAACCTAGCTTTTCGTTATTAGCCCAATGCCCAACGCCCCTGGCCCGCCATGAACGCCCAGCGTCGGGCCCACCCGAGCGACAATCTTGCTAGTTTTGGTGGGCACCGTTATGCTGGCGGCTAGCTCCCTGGCCTCATCAAGGGTGGTGGTGTAGAAAACTGCCAGGTCTTCGATATCTTTTGCACCCCTTACGAACTCCAACAGTTTTTCTTTGCCCTTGGAGCGGCTGTGCACCTGGGTCACGGGCACAAACTCGCCGTCCTTAAGTGTTAGTAGAGGTTTGACATTCAGCATTGAACCGAGCAGCGATTTAGCCTTGCCAATGCGTCCTCCTTTAGCCAGATATTCCAATGTGCCAAAAAGGATCAGCAACTTCGTATTGGGCAACATCTTTCTGACTGCATCGGAGATTTCAGTCAGTCCTTTGCCGGCTTTAGCCATTCTGGCGGCAGCGATGACAATCAGCCCGTGTGCCATGGTTAAGGACTCAGTATCAATGATTTCAATGGGACATTCTAACCTGGCCAGCTTCTTGGCTTGTTCGGCGGAATTTATTGTGCCGCTCAGCTTGGAAGATATATGAATAGAGAGAATTCCATCAGCTTCCCTAGCAAGCTGGGTATAGACTCCTGCGAAATCCTGCGGGGTGGGCTGAGAGGTGGTGGGATGCACCGGCTCGTGCAGTAGCTTCTCATAGAACTCTTCCTCGCTGATGTCTATGCCGTCGAGGTAGGACTTGGTGCCGAACATCACGTACATCGGCACCACGGTAATGTCCAGTTCTTTGAGCAACCGGGATGGAATATCAGATGTGCTATCGGTAACTACCTTAACAGCCAAATTAACCCTCTTTCTATAGTCGAATACGACCAATAATAACACATTTTACAGAAACGTGCTTGTTAACGCATCGTCACCTGGGTTGCGCTTGATTGAACATACAGTCCTGACCCTTTGACAAGGTAATTACTAAGTCTGGCCGGACTTTTTCCTTGTCCCCTTAATTTTCAGCGGTCGTGACCATCCCGTGCGAAACCAAACCCCTGTCTTCCAATCCCACAAGTAGACTATGGGGTCTGTCAGTTTTTCGAATAACCACCGTAAAACCACTTTGATTCTCTTCGTTCCCATAAACCATCCTGCTCCCAATTTGCTGATCGCCTAATTATGGGGGCTTGCTTCACCAATCCGCTAGGCAACGAGAGAGACTGCATCGCTTACATAACTCATCTCCTCCTAAAAAACCGCTCCATCTATGATCCTTTCTTGGTGATTTTTTATAAGATAAGGCTCAATACCAGAAAGATGGCTGTAGTAACCACCAAGCCAAGTAGAAACCCGGTTACTAACTGCAAAGGAGTATGCTCACCCAACAGGTAGCGGGAAACTCCTAGTAGCGGGACGAGGAAGGACACAGCAATTAATGCCGGTGGGCCGAATACGATCGCAACAGGTATGATCATGCTGGTGAAAAGAGACAGGTGGAAACTGGCTCGATACACGCGGTTGACTAGGGCGATGAGCACCGACGTTATTGCTACTGCGACCACCGTGGCAGTGAGATGATGCGGAGCGCCCAAAAGGTAAAGCACCAAGGCGCTGGGAATACCAAAAAGGCAAGCGAGTAAAAGCATTTCATTTGGTTTTTCCCGGAAGAACGGGCGAAAGCTAATTTTGGTGCCACTTGTCCGAGCGGCAAGCGCCATTTTGATTTGCATGTAAGACACGGGTAACATGTAAGCCGAGAGCAAAGCCACTGCCGTCCATTTAGCCCAGACCGAAATGGAAGGGTCACTTTGGTAAGATACCAAAGCTACTGCTAATGAGAACACCAGGTATGGGTGAAGAACAGTGGATGCTATATTAGCCAGTTGTCTCACTCGAGCTTGTTCTTGATCCATTATAAATGTCTTCATTCGGGCACATCCATTGGCAGGATAATCGTAAATAACCAAATAATTACCTAACAAACTAGGCAACCTGCTCTTTCCGCAGCGTCCTCCAAATATCTTGGGTAAACTGATACAACTGGGCCAGTTTTTCCTCGCTCAATTCACACAAGGATGTTTCATATTCCTTTATGTGCTCTTGGAAACGGCTCAGGTAGCGATTCCCAATCCGGCTTCTCAGACACAATCCCGTGATGAGTCCAGCTAACAGGTTCATAGTTGGTCTATTTGCTTTTGCCTGTAGTGGTTTATACAATGGACTCCTTCGGGTAAAGTCGTGCTTGGTCTGTCTCAAGGTGATTAAGAAAGCAGCCATAATCTCTGCACAGCGCACCAGTGGCGAATTTGTATCCGGTATTTGGGCAAGTAGTTGTTGCATAAGGTCTTCGTATCCATATGTTTCGCCCTGACGCACACGGGATATGATATGGGATTTCACGGCTTCCCATTCAGCTTGTTCTTCAGATCCGGTGGCCAGGCGGGTGAACAATTTGATTGCTTGGGACGTTGGCACGAAAAGGATGCTTGAGCGTCCAGGTCCAACAGTCACTTTCGGTGTGGCGTACATGGAACTTATCATACCTTTTTGTTCAAGAAGCCTGAGCATATCGTAAGCAGTGGAATCGCTAACGCCCAGTCGCTTGGCAATCACCCTGTAGTGGAGTGGTGCCTGCATTTCTCGGTAGGCATCCAGAAGCCCACTCAAAAAGACTTCCTGCCTACATGTTAGCTTCACGGGGGAAACTTTTCCCAAGTCCATATTCAAATCCCTATTATTAATAACAACCGTCAATCACTCAATATTCTAGATTATACCAAAGAAACCAAAGTATATTATCATCGCCCAGGCCTTCTGTCAATTCACCTGGTTTACAAACTGAATAATTGCCTACTGACAAAAAGGCTGTATGCCCAACAGTGTTAAGTTGCTATATTTGGAAGCCGAGCCAGTCCTTATCCGGCTATCTTCCGGACAAGGGGGATGATGAGGTATATCGAACCGATGGCCAGCGCCGTCAGAGCTGAAACCAGCACCGCTCCGGCAGCCACATCTTTGGCTTTTTTGATGACCTGTTTCTGCTCCCCGTTGGCGCTCCCGTCACCCAGCCGTTCTACGGCGGTGTTGAAAAGCTCCGCCACCAGCACGAACCCGATGGCGAAGATGACGAAGCTCCAGGCCGTCGTCGAAATCCCAAGAAATAAGCCGGCAGCGATGGCTCCAACCGCAGCCAGGGAATGGATTCTGAAGCTCTGTTCGGACCGGAAGGCCACACGGATTCCGGCGAGTGCATAGGCAAAACTTTTCAAAAAGCGTTTCATATAACTTACTCCCCCGGTATTTCATAACCGGGATGGTCTTTACCATATATTCTCGGCGGGGGGTTGTCAACATAAGTCGAAGCCTCTCCTGGAAAAGAAGAGGCTTGAATTCAAACCTGGAGCGCCAATCCCTCGGATGGGTTATTCGATGACACCCTTGACGCGCAGGGTGTATGCCTGGGCGGTCAGCAAGTCGGCGAGTTCTTGCGGTTTGGTGAGTTCGACCGCAATCATCCAGCCGGTGTTGTAAGGGTCGTCAAGCAGCGGCGGCATCACGTGGGCTCCGGAAAATGATTTAAGAAAAGTATTTATCTGGATGACCTTTCCGCTTACCGGACTGAGCAGGTCGGCGTTCAATTTGTAGCCCTCGATGGTGGAAAAATCCTCATCGCGGGCCAGCACCCGGCCCACATTCGGGAAAGTCATTTTATATGGCTCACCCAAAATCTGGACCATGGTGGTGGTGATGCCGAAGATGCCGATATTATTTTCGAGGGATAATACCCAGACGTGTTCTATCGAATACTTGCGGTCGGTGGCCACCGTGCAGGTGCTGTCCGGAACCGGCATAATCGGAGCCTTCTCAGCCGGGGGAACGTAGTTGAAGCCGGTGGTTGTCGGTGTAGTGGTGGGCGTGGTCCCGCCGGGCGCGGTGGTAGGCGTAGTGCCGCCTGGCGTGGTGGTGGGCGTGGTTCCGTCGGGTGTGGTGGTAGGTGTAGTGCCACTGGTGGTAGTGGGCGGTGTCGTTGCGGTCACGGAAGAAGTCGGGGTAGTCGTTGAAGTGGCGTCGGTGCAGGCTGAGATAAGAGCCATTGCAGCCACTACGGCTCCGCCGGTGGTAGCGCCCATGCCCTGTAAAAATTGGCGCCTGGATACTTTCCCGGCCTGGTTTTTCTTTTTATTCCCACTTGTCATGACAACCTCCGTCGCCTTGCCTGGCGGTAACTCGGTCCGGCGCACACTATAAGCTAACATGCGCATTAACCAATATATACTAACGTCAATCTAAAAGTCAAACCAAAACGATGCCTGGCGGGGCTATGCTTCAGGGGTTCGCCCCCTCCAGCCGGGTCAAAAGCTCGGCTGCTTTGAATGAACTGCGGACCAGCGGGGCGGAGGCTACTGCCTTGAATCCAAGCTCCAGGCAAACCCGTTCCCATTCGGCGAACTCGTCAGGGT
>CAZPAL010000087.1:0-6642 GCA_964584525.1 uncultured Dehalococcoidales bacterium
CAGACGGTCCAGCCAGTATTCAGCGTTGCGGGTTTTGCCGCGGGTATAGTCCTGGATGGCATTGATACGATACTCAGCCTGCTCGGCGGTCCATTCCGTATGGCAGCCAAGGCAGGTTTTATCCAGGAAGTTGCGCGGGCTGGCTTGCCAGTGCGAAGTATAGGTTTCGCCGGCGGCGTTCTGCAGCTTGGGCATGTGGCAGTCGCTGCACCCGACGCCGGCTAACTGGTGAGTGGAGTTGAAGTGCGTTTCGGCATCCGGGTGCTGCAGCTTGACCAGCTTGGCTCCGGTGATGGCGTGGGTAAAATCACGGAACTGGAGGGCATCGTAATACGCCTGCAGGTCGAACACATTCACCCAGGGGAACTGGTTGGTGCGGGCATCGGCGAGAGTGATGGCTTCACCGGTGACGGGGTTGGTGCCCGGATTGCAGGAATATTCCACGTGGCACTGCGCGCACAGGACGTTGGATACGGGCGCGTCGAGCAACGCGATTTTGCGGTAATCCCGGAAAGTGATGACCTCGGTTTGGACGAGGGATGCGCCGTTATCGTCCAGGTAGGGGAAGGTGCCGTTATTCTCGGTGGCTTCAATAAGGGCGTCGCGCACGATGCGGTGGCTGGTGGTGTGAGGGTCGTGGCACATGATGCAGCCCATGGACGGGCTATTGATGCTCTTGACAAACTCGGTGGGTACCGATGTGCGCGCCCATTCCGCTTCAGGGTTGGGTTCCCCGAGATAAGCCCAGTCCAGGATATGGTCGGTGGTCTTGCAGGTGATGCACACCGAATTGGCGGCTTTGGCGGTGCCGGGATAAGTGAGCCCTTCCCCGTTGTCCACCATGATGTCCCATACCGAGCCTGTGCTCAGGATACCCTGCCAGTTGGCCAGGCTGAATCTTCCGCCGTAGGCCCGGTCCACGATTGTCTGGTCAATCAGCATGAAGGCGTGGGAGCGCGGTTTGTTGTGTTCCACGGTGAAACCGTGCCCGGCCAGCAGTTTGTCCAGCAGCGGAGCGGCGCTGGTGGGAGTGCCCTTTTCCAGTCTGGCCGCTGAATTGAGGTTGATGGTCATGAAACTGGTGTACTGGTCGGTATGGCAACCGCCGCAAAGGGCGGCGCTGAGGTTGGTCACAGGTTTGATGACCTCCGGATTGCCTGGGTGGTTGCCCGGCGTGTGGCACTGGGTGCAGTCATGAACTACATGTGCTCCGCTGTCTATCATGGACACAATATCCGAACCGCCGCTGGCAGCGGACGCCATGCTGCCGTGGCAGGTTGTGCAGAGGGGCTTCAATGGCGCTCCAACGGGGGTCACTTCCGGGGGGGCATCGGGTACTATCACCATCGGGGAACCAGTCGCGGTTGGCTGTGAAGTGACGGTAGTAGTAGCGGTAGTGGTGAGGGTCGTCGTCTGGCTGCCTGATTCGCAGGCGGTGATAAGGGCCGCTATAAAAAGGGTGACGAAGGCCAGAATCAACATCGTCCTCGGTAGGTTTTTCATCGCGTTCCTCCTCGGTCAGAATGATGCTCCCTGGAATCGGGTCAATTCGCATTATACCGTAAATTGCCGTACCGGGTAAAGGCATGACAACCGGCCCGCTAAATGCTATATTGGCGGTATTCTGAAAAACGGGGGGAATGTATGCCGGGGTCACTTAACGAGACGGCGCTGCAAGCCGTGCTGGACGCATTGCCGCTGGACATAACCTGCGTGGACGGGAACAATATCATTCGTTTTTACAGCGACTACCGCATTTTCGAGCGCAACCCCGGGATATTGGGGACCAGAGTGGAAGAATGCCACCCGCCGGCAAGCCGCCCCGCCGTGAGCGCGCTCATTTCCGATTTGCATGCCGGGAAAAAAGAGGCGGCTGAATTCACCATTGACAAGAACGGGCGGCGGGTACGCGTCCGCTATTTCGCCCCCAGGGACGCGGCTCAGGCGTACCTGGGAATGGTGGAGACGGCCGAATGGCTGGATTGACACAGATTGCGCCGTTTGGCAGGATAACAGTCATCGAATGATAATGATATGAAATTTTTAGTGGTATATGATTCGAGCTTTGGGAACACTGACAAGGACAGGGGCGGGCCGCTGGTGGGCGGCGAAGTCGAGCGTGCCGCCGGTTGGGCCGGGGATATGGTAAGTAAGTTAAAGGCGGGATAAAACAATGCCTTCGGTAGATGTAGTCAGCACGGTGGACATGCAGGCGCTGGACAACGCCGTCAACAACCTCAAACGCGAGATTACCACCCGCTACGATTTTAGGAACGTCGTGACCGAGATTGTGCTTAACAAAAAGGATAAGCAGATTCACATACTGAGCGGCGATGACGGCAAGGTCAAGGCCATCATCGAGGGGCTGATAGGGCAGGCCGTGCGCTTCAAGGTGGACCCCAAGAGCCTGGATTTCAAACCTATAGAAGCCACCTCGCAGGGGAAAGCCAAAACCGAGGTGCACATCAAGGAGGGCATTCCCAAGGAAACCGCCCAGAAGATGGTCAAGTTCATCAAAGGATTGAACCTCAAGGTTCAACCGGCCATCCAGGACGACCAGGTCAGGATAACCGGCAAACAGATAGACGATTTACAGGCCGTGATGCAGGAACTGCGGGCGCAGGATTACGATGTGGCGCTGCAGTTCGTCAATATGAAACGCTAGGCTGTCCCCCCACACAGGATGCTTTAGCCGCCCATGCTTACACCCCCTTGACTTAGTCTTATAAATCTGCTATATTGCTATATACGCATAAATATATAAAGGAGAAGGCGATGCCATTGTACGAATATATCTGTAATAAGTGCGGCCACCGCTTTGACCTGTTCCGCTATCTGCATCAGGATGACGCCGAAATCGAATGCCCGGAATGCGGGGAAAAATCCCCGCTGAAAACAATATCCAGCTTCAACTCGGCCGGCTGCTCGTCCAGCAGTTCGTACTATTCCTGAGGTTAGCCGCCGGGGGCAGTTCGCCCCCATAAATTGAACGACGAAAGGGATGTTCATGGAGGAGGAAAAGATACGCGTCTACGGCACTACCTGGTGCCCGGATTGCGTGCGGGCCAAGCAGGTTCTCGGCAAACACAACGTGCCGTTCGCCTGGGTCGATATCAGCCAGGACGCGGGCGCGCGGACATATGTCGAAAAGGTCAACCGCGGCAACCGCAGCGTGCCGACCATCGTTTTCCCGGATGGCTCGATTTTGGTCGAGCCATCCAACAAGCAACTGGAAGAAAAACTGGGAGTGAGCTAGCCGTAGGCTAGCGCCCGGACTTCAGGAGCGCCGCCTCTTTTTCAATATCGGAGCGCTCCCAGTTGGTTTCGCGGGCGAAGAAAAACACGCTCAACCCGTGGAATACCAGGCCGATGCCCCAGCCGAACACTTGTCCTTCACATGTTTACGCGCCAGAGGGTAAACCTGTTCTTCGCTAAGCTGTTCTGCCATACTCTGCCTCCGTCCAAAACTGGCGCTATTATCGCACAGCATTCAACCCCTCAGGACAAAAATGAGGCAGGAATTACCTCCCTGCCTCACAATCCCGGTTTTCTCACCGAAAATACCCTGCGAATTTATGCCCTGGAGCGGCTGAAGCAATCGCTGCAATAAACCGGGCGACCGTTGCGGGGTTCAAAAGGCACCTGTGTTTCCCTGCCGCAGGCCGCACAGACGGCGGGGAACATCTGGCGCGGGGCGCCGGCTTCCTGACCGCCGATGCGCTGTTTTTTTGCCTGACGGCAAACCGCGCAGCGTTTGGGATCGTTGGTGAAACCTTTTTTGGCGTAGAATTCCTGTTCGGCAACGGTAAAGGTGAATGCTTCGCCGCAATCGGCACAACTCAAAGTTCTGTCCGCGTAGCTCAAGGATGACCTCCCTTCTTTTAACACTCGGTTAGAGTTTGTCACCCCTGGCCTGGCTACGGGCAAAACCAAGATTATTCCCCTAGGTGGGAGAACCAAACTTTCTACCTGAGCAGGGATTATTACACAGGCTTATAGCCGTGTCAAGAGTCGCTCAGGCACAAAATCCTTTACGACATAATCATTATCAGCAGCATCTTGAAGCGCTTCGCCGCCAGCAGGGCATGGGGCTGGCCGGCGGGCATGACAATGGTTTCTCCCGCGCGCAGCGCGTGGCTCTTTCCGGCGATGGTTACCAGCGCTTCGCCGTCGAGAACAATCACCATGGCATCGAAGGGCGCCGTATGTTCGCTCAGGCTCTCGCCGGCATCGAAAGAAAATAAGGTAACGCTGCCTGATGGTTTGCTGATAAGCGTGCGGCTGACGACAGAACCGGGCTGGTATTCGACCATTTCGTTCAGGGTAGCGGTGGATGGAATGGACAGGGATTCGTTTTCTTTTTCGTTCATCTGGGCAGTCCTCCAAAGTATATTAGCAACATGCTATAACGGCACCCTTTTCAACTCGGGGAATTTACACCACGTACGGGGATTCTACTCAGCCGGGGAACTGCTGGGATACCTCATTCTCCCAGACAGGATCCAGTATCTCAGCTACCTCGCTTGAGTATTTATCCAAGTCGTTGGCAAGAGAGTTGATGTAACCACACACCGGACCATCGGTAGGGTAAGGTTTACATTTGTCGCAGAGCTCTCTGAGTACATGCGGGTGGTCAATAATCATGCACGGTCGCAGCAGGTTATTGGAGTACGGCTGACGTGATCTAATCGCTCCAAAATAGGCTGAGTTGATAACTTCCTTCAAACTCTTCTGATGTATGTTATCCACCGCCATATGGGCAAAGATACATGGCTCCACATCGCCGCGAGCATTGATGTGGAAATAATTGCGCCCTCCGGCGATGCAACCCCCCACATAGGGGGCATCGTTCCAGAAGTCAACTACAAACATTGGTTTTTCGCTACGGATACGTTGTGCTCCACGTTGTCTCATAAGTTCCCGCTGCTCAGCAGTCGGCATTAAACTTATATCTGGATTGAGACCAACGGGCATATAAAGGAAATGCCAACCAATAAGGCAACCCTTCTCTATCAGCATATCGTTAAACTCATCACTGATGATGGTTTCCACATTCTTATGAGTAACCATCGAAGAAAAACCAAAGGGAACTCCCACTTCACGCAGATTATCCATTCCCTGCATTACCTGTTGGAAAATGCCTTTACCTCGCCGGGTGTCTGTTTCGCTCTCAAAACCTTCTACGCTGAAAATTACCAACACATTACCCACTTCAGCGAGTTTTCGAGCTCTTTCTTTATCTATTAGAGTCCCATTGGTAAACACCTGAAAGAAAATGTCTTCATGCCGTTTGTAAATTTCCCACATATCCTGTCGAATAAATGGTTCACCGCCGAGGACTGTCACCCAGAACAGCCCTAGTTCTTTCCCTTCGGTTATTACCCTGTCGATGGTCTCAAACTCGAGGTCATCTTTCATATTGTAGTTAGCGGCATAACAGCCAGGGCAGCGTAAATTACAGCGCATGGTTGGGCTGATAAGATAAGTTTGAGGGGCAGCTAGTCCTTTGTTACGAAGCTGTTCACGTATGACATTACCTTGCATAAATTCTTTTATCAAAAGGCCATTTATCAGTTTTTTTCGCACTGTAGGATTGGTTTGTCTAATCACTCTCCTTACTGTTTCGACAATAGGGTGTTGCTCCCGATTCATTCGTTCGATATTCCCTATAAATGACTTTGTATAGTCAGTGGGCGCCACCATCTGCGCTAGCTTCAGAAGCCGCCCCAAATCCTTGTCGGACATTTTGCCTACCAGGGGTAAGAGTTGAGTTGCCACCTGTTTTGCCGCGAAGTCTTTTATTGCCATTCGATACTCCTTTTTAAAATATTCCTTAGTCTACACTAAATAAAATGTAGCCAGTGCCATCGCGCCTGCGCTGAATAAAGGCATGCTAAAATTATCGTCAACAGGGATGGGTAATATTTCAACCACAGTTGCCCAGAGCGCTCCGTATGCCACCACGAGTAGAGACATAGCTGGACTCAATCTCGTCATTATCATCCCAACTGCCAGACAGGAGATTAAACAAGCTAGGCTCCCTTCCAGACTCTTGTTGAATACCGTGTGTTTGCCATATTTCTCTCCGATTAGCGAAGCAATCGGGTCACCGACAGCCACGAACAGGAGTGACATGATTGCTATGTCTTTTTCAAAAAGGAAGAACACAACCAGCGAGGCTAGAAGCAGGAGGGTGGTTCCTGTCGGTTGGACCTGTTCTTCCCTCTTTAACACTATGCCGAGGTGTGAAGTTATCCAGCGCTTAATACCCGGAAAAGCAAATCTGACTGCCTCAAAGAGAATAAATAAGCCCGTTATCGCTCCGACAGTTATAAGTAATGCTTCTCTGGATACAAACAAAGCTAGAGCAGGAAAGAATAAACCGCCCGCCAGATGCCACAGTTTCCTCCATAACCTGGTGGGTATTTTGTCTATCTTGTTAGCTCTGCGAAGCCATCTATTTAATTTGCTATTCCGTATGGGCGGAGAATACCAGCGATGCATATGTCTCCAAATCTGAGGGTATTGATCTCATTTTGACCAGCTATCTCACCCGCCAAGACCTAATTTGTAGAAAATCGTGCCGCTGACTACCAGCCCTATCAAAAAACCTGTAACCATCTGATTTGGTGTATGTTCACC
>CAZPAL010000088.1:0-6589 GCA_964584525.1 uncultured Dehalococcoidales bacterium
GAAGGACTTTATGGGTGGCGGAGTAGCGCAGCTTGAACAGCGGATTGAGGGCTTGGAGGCGTTGGACGGAGTTGTCGGTGTCCATGCCCTCCTGGGGCTCGTCCATGATGATGAACGGCCTGGTCTGGGCGCAGCTTTTGGCCTGGCAGCTATATAAATCCCTGCATGTTAAAAACGCGCTGGTGGTCAAAGGCTGGTATCCACCGATTCATAATGCCCTTGAGGCCGGTTTGGCGCTGGCGGTAGAACGGGTGCGTGAGTTCGACATCCGCCGGAAAACGCGCTAGCTTTTCTGTTCGCCGCCGCTCAGGGGCTGGAAAGTCCGCCCCACCGCCGCCGCCACCGGCTCCAGTTCGCGCATGAGCTGGCTGAAATCGGATGGGGTCAGCGACTGCGCCCCGTCCACCAGCGCTTCGCGCGGGTTGGGGTGCACCTCTATCATCAGCCCGTCGGCGCCGGCGGCGATAGCCCCCCTGGCCAGCGACGGCACCAGCGAAAAATGCCCGGCGGCATGGCTGGGGTCAACGATGATGGGCAGGTGGCTGAACTTTTTTACCACCGCGATGGAAGAAAGGTCCAGCGAAAAGCGCGTGCTGTCCTCGAAGGTGCGGATACCCCGTTCACAGAGGATGACGTTGGGATTGCCGGCGGCCAGGATATAATCGGCGGCGGTCAGCCACTCGGTGACGGTGCAGGCGAAACCGCGCTTGAGCACCACCGGACGGCGGCTCTGGCCCACCGCCGTCAGCAGCGAATAGTTCTGCATGTTACGCGACCCGACCTGCAGTATATCGGCATACCTGGAAAACAGCTCCACGTCGCGCGTATCCACGATTTCGGTCACCACCGGCATGCCGAATCTGGCTTTGGCCTGCTTCAGCAGTTCCAGGCCGGCCTCTTTAAGGCCTTGAAAACTGAAGGGCGAGGTACGTGGTTTATAAGCCCCTCCGCGCAGAATGGTGGCGCCGGCGGCTTTGACGGCTTCGGCCGCCTGGAAAAGCTGCCCTTCGTTCTCCACCGCGCACGGCCCGGCCATGGCCACGATGCGCCGGCCTCCAATCTGGATGCCCTCGACGTCGATAAGCGTACTCTGGGAATGGAACACGCGCGATGCCAGCTTGTAAGGCTTCATGATGCGCGTCACCGATTCGACGGCCGGCAGCACCGCGAAGATGTCGGTGGACGTCTGGCCGGTGTTGCTGCCCAGGATGGCCACTACCGTCTTGTCGGTGCCAAGATTGAGCTGCACCTCAAAGCCCAGCGATTTGGCTTTCTGGATGACGGCATCCACCTCTTCACGGGCGGCTCCGGTTTTCATTTCCACAATCATACAGACCACCTCCAGCGTCGGCACGACGGCAGCCATCAAAATTCTAGTTGTAAGACAAAGGATTGTCCAACAAGGTTGTCCGGGGGTGCGGCTTAATGGCGCGCTTGGCGGGGCTCGAACCCACGACCTCAGCCTTCGCAGGGCTGCGCTCTATCCAACTGAGCTACAAGCGCCGGATTGGTGCCGAAGGAGAGATTTGAACTCTCACACCCTTTCGAGTACTACGCCCTGAACGTAGCGCGTCTGCCATTCCGCCACTTCGGCCAGCATATATGAACACAAGAATTATACTGGCGGGGGTACGCCCTGTCAACGCGCGAAGAACTCCCTTCCCATTGACAACCCCCTGCTTAATGGTCAATACTTGGTAAACAATAACCATTACTGTTTAATTCAGGAGGCGCGCACAATGAGACTGTCACTCAACCGCAGGGCAACCATCATCGCAACGGTTATAACGCTGACACTGTTCCTCATTACCGGCTCGCTGGCAGCCTGTGGGAAGGGGAATCAAACCACTTCCAGCACCGCGGCGACTACGTCCACGACCTCCCCCACAACGACTACCACCACCCCGCCCGCCTCACACGCCGGATTGAACCTGGTCAACTTCACCACCGCCAGTTTTGCCGGTTCAGCCAACTGCGCCATCTGCCACACCAACCTGACCGACGCCGGCGGCGCCGACGTTTCCATCGACACCCACTGGCGTTCCACCATGATGTCCAATGCCGCCCGCGACCCTTATTTCAGGGCCAAAGTCAGCGCCGAGATAGCCAATGCGCCGCACCTGCAAGGGGTCATCGAGGACGTTTGCGGCACCTGCCATACGCCCATGGCGCGCACCCAGGCGGCGCGCGACGGGACGGAGTCGCTCCTTTTCGGCAGCGGCTTTTTCAACACCGCCAACCCGCTGCACAAGGCGGGCATCGACGGGGTTTCCTGCACGCTCTGCCACCAGATTCAGCCCACCGGGCTGGGCCAGGCCGAAACCTTCGCCGGCGGATACGTCATCGATACTTCGAGCGTATCTCCCGACAGAGTGATTTTTTCGCAGTTCGCCAACCCCGAGACACAGATGATGATGAGCGCCTCCGGCTTCAAACCGGTCCAAGGGGAACACCTGGGGGAATCCGCCCTGTGCGCCGTCTGCCATACCGTGCTTACGCCCTTCATTGATGCCGCCGGCAACGTACAGGGCACGTTCCCCGAGCAGGCGCCATTCCTGGAATGGCTGCATTCCAGCTATTCCGGCGACACCGGCTGCCAGGATTGCCATATGCCGTCGGCCGGCGGCAGCGCCAAAACCGCCTCCATGCCGCCCAACCTGGCGGCTAAAAGCCCCTTCAGCCAGCATTTCTTCGTGGGTGGCAACTCCCACGTCCTGGAGATGCTGCGCGATAACGCATCGGCGCTGGCGGTCACCGCTTCCAGCGCCAATTTCAACGCCAGCGTGGCTCGCGCCCTCGACCAGCTCCAGAACCGCACCGCCGAGGTTTCGATTGTAGAGTCCGCCCTGAACGGCCAAACCCTGGCCGTAACGGTCAATGTCGCCAACGAAACAGGCCATAAGCTGCCCACCGGATTCCCCTCCAGGAGGGCTTGGCTTAATTTTCAGGTAACCGACTCCGGCGGCAAGCTGGTCTTCGAATCCGGCAAACCCAACGCCGACGGCAGCATCACCGGCAACCAGGCGGATAGGGACGCTGCCGGCTACGAACCGCACCATGACCTCATCACCTCAGCCGACCAGGTGCAGATATATGAGGCCATCCTGCAAAACATGGCCGGAGGGGTGACGCATAAACTGCTGGAAGCCTCCGGTTACATCAAGGACAACCGGTTGCTGCCCGCCGGTTTCGACAAAACCAGCGCGGGTGAATTGATTGCGGTCTGGGGCGCAGCCTTGAACGATACGGATTTCAGCGGCGGCTCGGATAATGTCACCTATCAGGTCAACACGGCTGGGTTCAGTGGCCCGTTCACGGTAACGGTGAAGCTCTATTATCAGTCGCTCGCTTTCAGCACCGTCGAAGCCCTGTTCAAATTCGATACCCCCGAGGTACGGGCTTTCAAGGCCATCTACCAAGCATCGAACAAAGCCCCGACGCTGATATACACTCTGAGCAGAACCGTTTCGTAGCGTATAGCGGGTGCGAGGGGGTCATGCTGGAGGCCATGAAGAATGGCCGAAAATCCTGGGTGGGGCGTCCATGACGATGCCCTTCCCCACCGGATTCTTCAGCCACCCCTGGTGGCTTCCGGCATGGAAATACCTTAAGCTTTTAATTTGGTTTGACTTGCCGCCCGCCCGGTCCTAGAATAATGACATCAGATATGCCTATATACGAATACCGCTGCCGGGAATGTGAAAGCAAATTCGAACTGATGCGGCCTATGTCCGAGTCAGCCGATGAGGCCGTTTGCCCCCGCTGCGGCCGGCCGGCGGCCAAAACCATCTCGCGCTTCGCCTGCATGGCCACCGACGACACGGGCTATACCGCCCCGGTGGGCGGCTCGTCCTGCGGAAGCTGCACATCTTCCTCCTGTTCCACCTGCGGCGGGTAACAGGCCGCCCGCCGAACCTATCCCGCCACGTATTTCCTGCGTTATCATTACGGGAGGGTTATATGCGAAAAATATTATTCCTGGTTTCTCTGTCGGCCCTGGCCGCACTGCTTTTCGCTTCCTGCGGCGGCGGCAAATTCCCAGGTGAATTAAACCAGAGCATCGAACTGCGCCCCGGCCAGTCCGCATACATTAAAAGTGAGGATTTGACCATCACCTTCCTCGCAATCAGCCAGGATAGCCGCTGCCCGACAGGCGCCACCTGAATCTGGGAAGGGCAGGCAGTTTGCCGGCTCGAAATCCAGCAGGGCAGCCAGAAACAGACAGTCGAAATGCCGCAGCCTGGTGTGGGACAGAGCGTCAACGTCCACCCGTACGGCCAGTACCAATTTGCCCTTGACGTCAGTCCTTACCCCGAACCGGGCAAACAGATTAAAGCCGGGGATTACCGGCTGGAAATCAGCGTCAGCCGCTAGGTGCTTCCGGCAACGTGTCACGGGAACAATCAGCGCCGCGCAGATTGGGCGGCCGCGGGATTTGTCATAACTATTTAACCTTTCCGCGCTGAAATTCATTACTTTTTCACAATCAGGCGCTATCATGGTTACATCAAACCTGAAGGAGGTATTGCTATGATGTGGTGGGGAAACTGGGGCGGGATAGGGTGGTGGTGGCTGCTGGGGGCGGTCTTCTGGGTCGGTATAATCATGCTCATCATCTGGGGCGTGAGGGAGTTCACGCGGCGCGGCAGCGGCGGCACCTCGAGCGCACTGGATATCGCCCGGGAACGTTACGCCCGGGGAGAAATATCCAGGGAAGAGTTCGAAACAATCAAGAAAAACCTCTAACGGGTAGATGATGAACAATCAACACGGGGAACACCACCCGGAAGCAGTGTCCAAGCCTCCGGCCGCCCACAGCGGGCATACCGGGCAGGGCGAAGCGCCGGGAACCGGGAAAGCCGGTGCGCCCGGCGGCGCAAAGGCGCCTGCCCCCGCCAGCCATGAGGCCCATCAGATAGCCGATTTCAAACGGCGTTTCTGGGTTTCCCTGTCACTCACCGTCCCCATCCTGGCGCTTTCGCCTATGATTCAGCAGTGGCTGGGGCTGGGTGAGCGGCTCAGGTTCGAGGGTGACGGATACGTTCTTTTTCTGCTCTCTTCCGTCGTCTTTTTCTATGGCGGCTACCCTTTTTTCAAGGGCTTAGCCGCTGAACTGAAGGCCAAGGCTCCAGGCATGATGACGCTCATCGCCCTGGCTATCTGCGTTTCTTACACCTACAGCACAGCCGTCACTTTCGGGCTGGCGGGAGAAGTTTTCTTCTGGGAACTGGCCACGCTGATAGACGTCATGTTGCTGGGCCACTGGGTGGAGATGCGCTCGGTGATGGGCGCCTCGCGGGCGCTGGAAACGATGGCGCGCCTCATGCCGGCCACCGCCCACCGGCTCACCCCCGGCGGCCACGTCGAGGACGTGCCCCTGGAAGAACTGGCGGCGGGTGAGCAAGTGCTGGTCAAGCCCGGTGAAAAAATCCCCGCCGACGGAGTGGTGAAGTCCGGGCAGAGCCACGTGGACGAGTCCATGCTCACCGGGGAGTCCCAGCCTGTGGTCAGGCAGAGCGGTTCAAAAGTCATCGGCGGGGCCATCAACGGCGACGGCACACTCACAATCGAAATCAGCCGCACCGGCGCCGATTCATATCTCTCGCGCATGATAGAACTGGTAAGGCAAGCCCAGCACAGCAAGTCTCGCACCCAGGACTTGGCCAACCGCGCCGCGCTGTGGCTGATATTCATCGCCGTGGGCGGAGGGCTAATTACACTCGGAGCGTGGTTGGGGCCGGCCGGACGCAGCCTGGATTTTGCGCTGGAACGCATGGTGACGGTGATGGTCATCGCCTGCCCGCACGCCCTGGGGCTGGCTGTTCCGCTGGTGGTGGCGGTGTCCACCGCCCTGGCGGCCAAAAACGGACTGCTCATCCGCAACCGCAAAGCCTTCGAGCAGGCGCACCGCGTACAGGCTGTAATCTTCGATAAAACAGGTACGCTAACCTACGGGCGATTCGGGGTGACCGATGTTTTAATTTTGGACGATGCTTATTCGGACGGGGAAATCCGGCGGCTGGCGGCCTCGCTGGAGAGTTACTCCGGGCATCCGCTGGCTAACGCGGTGGCGGAACTCACGGCAGACAGGCTTACCGTCGCCGATTTCAAAGCCCTGCCGGGACAGGGCATCCAGGGGATAATCGAGGGGCGCCAGGTGATGATGGTCAGCCCGGGCTACCTTAAAGCGAAGGACGTCACCCTGCCCGATGGCCGCGCGGGTGAACTCGCCGCCCGGGGCAAGACGGTGATATTTCTGCTGGTCGAAGGCCGGCCGGCAGCCGCCGTCACACTGGCCGACGTCGTACGCCCCGAATCCCGGGAAGCAGTTACCAGGCTGAAGGCACTGGGCATCCGCTGCATCATGCTCACCGGGGACAACATAAAATGGGGTTATGGCGCGGTCATAATCCAATAGTAAATCCTGGAATTCCTTGTTCCTGAGGGTTTCCATGGTCTGGGAGAAACGGTTTTTCAGGTTTTCACGCAGTTCACCGGCATATTTGCCGATGTCGCCGTCAGGAATAAATCGGGAAAAATCCTCCCGTGCTTTCGCGCGCATAGTATCGGCGACATCGGCAAATATGCC
>CAZPAL010000089.1:0-1584 GCA_964584525.1 uncultured Dehalococcoidales bacterium
AGTAGCGCGTCCCATCCTGATACAGATATGTGGCGGTGCTGCTAAGGCGGCGCAGGGCGTCACCGAAGATGGCCGTGGGTTCACCCGGTAAGACACAGCCCAGTTTGATGCGCCGGTCTTCAAGGCCTTTATGAGCGGCTGCCGTGGTCGGAGCGGAACCAAGATAAATGGTCCTGGCAACACGGCGACAGGCAGAGTACTTGCCCAGGTTAGGGATGTCGTTGTCCAAACGCAGGGGTAGAGAATTAGGCCCATCGACGTCCTTTTCGATAACGGGTACCCAGTTATCTGAAAGATAGCGTGTCAACTCGGATTGCACTCGCGTATCGCTGATGGGGATACTGGCGGGCATGATTAGCGGGCTGCGGTCACCTTTTTCCCACAGAGTGTGTATCACAGCTGCCATAAGGCGCAAGACGCCGCGTGTGCGCTGGAACTTGAGCAACGTAGACCAGTCGTTATATAAGCGGTCGAAGACTTCGGGGTGAATGGGGTAGGCGGCTTTCAAGCGGTTCTTATACTCGGCGCTTTGACAATCAGCGGGGAACTCTTGTTGTTGGGACTGGTACATATCATGGAAAGCCTGCGCCGTGAAATCACGGGCCACAAACTGAGCCTTTTCAATCAGTGGTTCAAAGAGCCTGCGGCGCACGATTTCAAAACTCTCTTCAGCACTGGCCGGACGCCAGGATGATTCCATCCTACCGACGACGTTGCGCAGGCGGTCGAGGGCATCTCGGCCTCGCTGCCCGCCCACATCGGCACGGGTGTGGGGAGAACCTGTAGTATCTGAGGCAGGAAGGCTAATAACCAGCAGGCAATTGCGGGCTACTCTAGCCGATTCTGTAAGCGCCTGGGCAAAACTGAACTGGGTTTCGAAACTCCCAGCCGGCAGGTCGCTCTGGTCATGAAGTTGGCGAGCATACGCCACCCATTCATCTATCAGGATCAGGCATGGACCATACTCGTTGAAAAGCTCGCGCAGAGTGTCTCCAGGACTGGTAGCCCGTTCATCGTCGGCTCTCACTTTCTCATAAGCCGCTTTGCCGCCAAGCTGCCAGGCCAGTTCCCCCCAGAGGGTGTGCACGATGGTGCCGTCCTTCTTTTTGGCAGGGTTTCCGGGAGAAATCCGGTTGCCGACCAGCACCACCCTCTTTACGCGAGGCAACTCATTCGTTCCCTGGTTACCCAGCACATCTTCCATACCGGAAAATTCCTTGACTGGTTTACCGGAAAAGAGGTGATATAGCGCCAGCATGGAGTGGGTCTTGCCGCCTCCGAAGTTCGTTTGCAGTTGCACTACCGGGTCGCTGCCTTTACCTGAAAGGCGGGCTACGGCTCCAACGAGGAGTTGTTTAAGGCTTTCAGTCAGGTAGGTGCGCTGGAAAAATTCAACGGGGTTCTGGTATTCGGAGTTGCCTTCACCCAGATGCACCTGCCAGAGGTCAGCGGCGAACTCAGCCTGCTGGAACTGCCCTGAGCGAACATCGTGATGAGGTATTACAACATCCCGCCAGGTCTTAAGGTTGCCGGAAGCCACGGTCTCCACTGAGTTATCGGCGCTCTTGCGCTTTTCGCTACGCA
>CAZPAL010000089.1:1594-6494 GCA_964584525.1 uncultured Dehalococcoidales bacterium
ACGCACCTGCTCATCAAAACGAAGGCGAAGTAATTCCGTTTTCATCCTTTCAAGTTCTTCGGTCTGAGGGGCAGAAACGGCTGTAAGCAGGCGGCCTACGGAATCCATGGCCCGGTATGCATCATCGCTGGAAAAGGTTTGCTGGTGCGCCCATCTGTTGCGCACGTCCCGTAGTTCGCTAACCAGACTGCGCTCGGCGTATCCCAGTGTCTTTTTAAATATTTCGTTCCAGCCTTCCCACATCAGCTTGAGGAGAGCGGCCGAATCCCAGGCGCTGATGGCCTGAGCTACGCCAATTCGTTCTTCCCCTAATAACCGGTTAGCCTCGGCAAGAGCCCTGCCAGAGTAAATGCTCTTGAATTCGCGCTCAACAAATGGCCCCAAGCCACCTTTTAATAGTTCCAATGCCTTACCGACCCGGTCATGGTTGGTGATAGCCATAATTTAGCCCTCCCCGAACATAGCTGATTGTTGCGGATGTTGCTTGTTACGTTCACCGGCTAACCGTTGTATTTCTGGCCAGCTTTGTACGAGGCTATTGTATGAACTCGCCTCCTGTGCCCGCTTCTTCCGCTCGCAAATGGTGTAGAGACGATACGATAACTCCCTGGCAACCTCGGCCTGAGAACCAAGCTGGGCTAACAACTCAGCCGCGGCGTCTTCGCCACTGGCTTCTAGAACACGGATAAGGTGATGTACCATTTCCCACACTGTCAGGCGCTTATCCTTCGCTGGATCCCAATCAGGAGGAAGTCCGGAAGGCTTTAATAACTGTACCTTGCCTTCTCTGGAAATAAGTATATGTTCCATGCCTGACACACTGGTGTTTTTAGCCTTAGATAATGTTTCCGCCACGCCGTAATCGCCCTGATTGAAACCGTATTGCTCGAACCATGCCAACGCCCAACGAGTGTCAGAATCGAAATCTCCCTCCTGTTCAGCAAGTACATCGTCCAGCGTTTGGTTAATGAGAGTCAACGCTTCGTGCACTGAGACATAATTTCCTGCTGCATCCAATACTTTTGAATAACGGGTATAGATAGCCATCCCAGGACCGATAGCAGCCTGGGCCAAATCAACTGGTGCAATATTCCCCTGTTGCAGGTTTGTCAACGCAAGCGGCAACTCCACCTTGAGCGAATTTAGGAATTCTCGCCGTGTGGATGTCGGGGCATTTTGTGGGCGAGCGCGACAAACCATAATAATGCTCGAAGCGAGGGCGTTCGTATCGATACTAACCGAACGGCTTGAACGCTCTGTTCGCATTGGCCAAGTCCCAGTGAGAGAGAATCCTGCCCGTATTACGGCCTCTAGAAAGGTTTCCCATCCAGTACTTGATGTGCCTTCATCGTTATCACCTGTTTCTGATTGTTTAAACGCGTAATATATAGTGACCGGAAAAGCAGGATGTGCTTGCTCGGTTAGGCGGTGCATAGCTTTAGTCATACCATTCAAGAAAAAACTTTCCGCAAGAACCTTACTACCATGACGATAGGGTGCGGCTACGATTTCCTCAATTTTGGGCGTGGTTAGCGTCGAAAACAGGGATGGAATATTAGTTCTTAATGATTGTCTTAACCACATATAGAAGAAATCAGATAAGTCTGCATACCCAATGTTGTCATAATATGGCGGATCTGTTGAGATAATTTTCTGCTTTGACATGGATTGGTTTGACGCATCTGCCTGAGTGGCTTGCCCACTTGTTGCATTGGGTAACAAAGCTAATACTTTCGTAATCCAACCGATTCCGCCTAACCAATTCCCGCTAGTTTCCCCAAAAGGTGGGGCTTCAGCATAATCCCAAGTCATTGGGACTGCCTGGCGTGCGAACGTGCCTCGAATAAATCCATCCGCTGGAGTTGCAATTGTCGACCAATAATTAGCCGCATAATCTACCGCAAACGCTAAATACACAGCCACGGCGTCTGCATATGCTTGCGTACAACTTCCCCCAGCATCCAGGCTTAAGTCGTCGTCGCGCATTCCTGAGGGGCTAGTATCACGATTGACTTGCTCCCGAGCTTCTCGCACAAGGCAGGAAAAAGTAGTCAAAGCGGTTAGTTGGCGTGGGGTGAACAAGTCACGCCATTTTGTCATCCCGTATTCTTGGATACGGAATCCAAGCGCCTTTTTAGGAAGTTCTGTCTCCGGTACTTCTTGAGGGATAGCGCTTTTGGCGATGGTCTCCATTTGCGTTGTTGGCGGCAAAAATACCCGCCCCCTATCGCCAGCAACTACAACGGCCAGTAGCCTTGAGCCCATTCGGCCTGCTTTGGCTTCGGCGCGAATATATTCAAATGACACAGGACTCTTCGACATGAGACAAAAGAAGGTGCTGCCACTACTGCCTATTTTTGTTCCTTTCTGCGCATCAATGCTGTTCACCGGTTTACCAATCTTCACAGTAAATCGATAGCTTTTACCTTCAATTACTGGAAGTATAAAAGCTTCTTTATCGGGTTTAGTCGAAAGCATGAAACTTGTAGTCAACGGCACATCCACATCTCTAAAGGCGGGGTTAGGGCTTTTCACGGTACGTGCCCAAAGCCAAGCTATCACCGTCAATTTGCGGCCTAAGTATGGTTTCAAATCAGGGCGCTCTTGAACCATCTCGGCGGTTATCTCAATCTTGGGGTACAAATGCCCGATGCGTTTTTCGGCTTCATCTCTCATCCACTTACCGTAGTAACGCACATCCTCCGCCAACCCCTCGGCACCACGCCATTCTTTGCTCAACATGGTCTTATTCTGGCGCGATTCCGGATTAACTGGAGGCTTGCCTGCAAACTTGGGCGGTATCTCTATCATAGCCTTGCATATTAGTACAGCCACAGGATTCAGGTCGCTAGCATAAGCTTCTAGCCCGAGCCGCTGGGCTTCCAACGGCAATGAACCACCTCCAGCGAAGGGGTCATGGAAGGCTGGCAGTTTATCTGGATTAAATAACTCCTTGGCCTGAGGGTGGTTCTTATTATCGGAGCAGGTATAGCTCCAACTTTTCTTAATTTCCTCTCTTGCTTGGTTGAGCACCTTTTCGTTGGTGGTGTTCTCCCAAAGCACGAGTTGCTCAATTATCCTAAAAAGCCGCTGGCGCTCTTTCTCTTGTTTGGCTTCGGTAGGGAAAAGTTCCGGATGGGAGGAAGGGTCATCCACCATCTGGGAGAAGATGACGGCCCGGGCCGCAGCCAGAGGGCGTCGCGCCCACCATAGGTGCAAGGTGCTAGGATGCCCGTGGCGGATGGATTTCTCTCGCGCCGAAGCGATATTAATGGCTTCCAGCGGCAGGGCGACCTCGATTAGTTTTTTACGGGTCATGACTTCCATTATTTCTTCTTACTCTCCTACGACGGCTCTACAGAGCGGGCTAGTAGTTCTGAGAAATTATAGTTGACGCTGGTAACACCAAAGTCCGGTTCGCGACGGAAGGGCTCTCTCAGATACAAGACGCGACATTCTTGTTCAGGTCTAAATTCTACCATCGCCAGAATATAATCCTCCGGCTTGTTGAGGGAATAGAGTATTTCGTTTTTGGTTACTGTAAGAGTGTCAGCGCCAGCAAGCCGCCCCTTGACCTCGATAAAGCGAAGTTTGCCGGTTCCCGGGATACTGCTTTCGATATCATAACCCAGTTTTTCTGTTTCGCGATCAATTGGTTTAAAGCCCAGAGCGATTTCCTGTGCTATCACGGCAGCGCGCGCAGCCGCAGCGGCGGCCATGTTGTCTTTGGATTCAGCGGTGGACGGTACAGGGCGACCCGTCATGCTGGCAATCAGGCCGATAGGCACTACAAGCACCCCGCCCAATACAACTGGAGGAAGAGCCGAAATCTGCTTTTCCAGTTCAATGTCCTGCATGCGTTTTTGCAGACGTTCCTGCAAGAGATCGGCTCGTTTGCGGGCTTCGCCGGAGTTTACCTTTGCGTTTACTTTACCCGCTTGCTCCTGTAACTGGAGCTGGGCTGAACGATGATCCCAATACATGATTTCCTTGGTAAGCCTGTCTTTAACCGCAACCTCTGTTTTATTAAGCAACCCCAACCTGCGGTCGCGCACTTCAGCTAGATGTTGAGGCACAATGTGAGATATGGCATAAGCCTGAACCTTGCCTTCAATATCACCGCTTACCCAACCGCACTCGGAGCGATGTAATACATCTTGAATGTTCGGCTCGCTTTCATTGAGTGGACGGTAATCCAGATACGGGGCGTACTGAGGATGCCTGGTATTGCCTTCGTTATCGATTTCGACATAGAGCATCTGCTTGGATACCACCCGCGGATTTCCGGTGCGGGAACTACGGGCATCCTGAATGCTGTGTTCCAGGCTAAAAAGCACTCTGGGTGTCAAACCTGGGTCGCGTTCGTCAATAAGCACCGTCCCTCGCCTGAGGAGATCCCGGTTGCGTTCCAAAATAATGTCTACAACCGAATTAAGCAGGGGGTGTCCCGGGCAGACAAATGCCGCCGCTGGCAGCCCCTGTAGTGTACGCAGTGATTTTTCAAAAGTGATGCGCTCATATCTGGGTAATACCACTTCACCCAGGCCGATTAGCCGGTCGCGGTTGCGTATTACCGCAGGAACGTGAGTGATTTCGTAACGCCGGGGCTCACGCTGTTTAAATGTGCCTCCGAGGCCCTCGAATGCCTTCAGGAAAAATGATTCTATGTAATGGGGTTGCAAGCGCCGGGCTTCCGCCCTTTCCATATCCTCACGGATACGGTGAACCAGGCTGACATCCATAACCTCGTGGGTGAGAGCTTTTTCTGCCAACAGGCTGCGTAACTGCTCGGGATTGACCGCGCCATCAACAATTAAATTGAGGCGGTTTCTTACTTCGGGCTGGTCACCGTAACGGATGGCTTCGATAAGCAAAACCCAAACCAAACACACCCAACACA
>CAZPAL010000090.1:0-6477 GCA_964584525.1 uncultured Dehalococcoidales bacterium
CAGCCGATGCCGGCTACTTCTCGGGTGAAACGGTAAAAAATCTCACTGCCCTGGGAGCCTGTCTGAGTAACAGGTCGGTCGTGCCTAGAAAAAGTTAAATATCGAGGTCGGCTAGGCACAACACAGTTATTACTCGGACAGGCTCCTATGGATATTCAAAGAGCTCAATAAGACCATAGAAGCTGATTGGCAGCACAAAATAGAGGTCGAGGAGAGTCAGAAGCGCTAAGTGTATTCGCTAGGAATAAGTAACTGCTGCAATGCCGGAATCAACCCCTTCTTCTCAAACATTAGTTCGGGAACTGTTCCGAATGGCCCAGCCGAGGGGATTCGAACAAAGCTATGTCAAAGTCTAAAAACAAGCTCAAAGGTTCTGTCTTTTGAACAGTATCGCCCACCATTTCGGTATATCCGAAAGCCTAGTTCGGGTCAATTTCAAAAAGTCCAAGCCCAGAATCGTTCCGTTTTCACCTAGAATCGCTAGGCACGAGAGTTCAGACGTGGGTTGGCGCAAACCTTTTTACGTCACAATAGTCGTCGAGAAATAGCAAAGAGTTTGCAACGAGGTAAGGTCGCAAGTCTCGTTGAGAGGATGCTGAAGCCATCCCCGCTTTGTCAGCACAGACAAAAGCTCTCGAATTGCGTTACACTTTTGTGCCTTCGGTCTTTGCTAAGCGTCCTTTTATTTCCCGAACTGAGGATATTTTGCACGGAGCTGGGCTACCGTCATGTAGACACCGGGATTCTGGGCGCTGAAGGTTTCACTTGATATCCAGGTCACGCTAGGGGCTGAAGGGTAGGTCTTGGTAGCTATGATAATGGATGCGCCCATAACGTTGCCATCCTTGATATAGGGGGTAACAACCCACTCCAGCCGAGCAGTATAGATATAGGCGCCTGTGTCTTCTCTTTGCGCTACTATCCTGGCGGCCTCATCGGCCATCCAGGCCGCCAGTGCTCCCTCATAGTTATAAGTGTCGCCCGTGATGGTAGGTGGCTTGCTGGTCGTGGCAGGTACGGTCGTCGATGATCCGGTCGTGGTTACCGCCGTTGTCGTCGGATTGTTGGTTGTAGTGGTGGTGGCTTTGATGACAGCCGTGCCGGTATCCTCGAGAACGGTTTTGCCGCTTGGGTCCACCATCTTAACCGCAATATCGTGCGTGCCTGTGCTTGCGAAACTCACGCTGAAAGAAAGGTCGGCCCCGCTTCTCTTGAGCACCCCGTCCGCCCACCACTCGATCTTGTATCCAGCGGGTAGCGGTTGGCTGAGCGTCGCACTGAAGTTGAGCACCTTGTTCGGCTCGCCGTTCTGCACGGCGGGGTTGAGCGCCAGTCCTCCGAAATTGATGGTAATATAGCGGAAATCCACATAGGCATACTTGCCGTCAGGCATGGTCTGCGTTACATAAATACCCAGGCGGTTGGCGCCGGTTTTAAGGTCGAAGGCGCCGTTCGCATCCCAGCGTATCTCCACGCCGTCACGGAAGACGTTGACCCCTTCGTAGATGGATGTGAAACGCACCCGTATCTCGATTTTGCCCGAATCCCAGAATAGGCCGTCCTTCAGTTCTTGATACTGGCCGTCAACGTTCTTGTAAACGAGCGTGTACAGTGGGAAGCGGCCGTCGCCGATAGTTCCGGCTTTGAGTTCCTGCCAGCGGGCCGCGATTTGCGCGTAGTCCACAATGGCGCTCTTCGCCCAGTACTCTATGGATTCATACGCCTTACCGTTGCCGGCGGCGATCTCGGCGGCATTGGCGCCCGAATTGTAAGGCTTGAATGCATTATTAATATACTGGATACGCCGGTCGAGGTTGCCGGGGTAGTTGGGGTCGGCGATGTAAAGAAGCTCGCGCGTGGCGGCGTACACGATCATAGCGTGGCCGCCACCCTGGCTGCTCCAGATGACCACCAGTTGCGGCTCTCCAGTTATCAACATAGCGTAGGCGAAAAGGTTGCGCGTGGTCGTGGCGTCAACGGCAGATAACTGACGCCAGAAGGCGGAGGCTGCATCGTTCCACTGGTCGGCCTGGATGACGGAGGCGAAGCGGTAGCCCAGCGAGTCGTCCTGCCACAGCGCGGGGGTCCTGGGCGACTGGCCGTTGTTGTCGTATCGGCCATAGAGCAGAGCGTCCGGGCCGTCGGGCTGGGTGACATAATACCACATGGCGGTCATGCTCTGGCCGGCGCAGTGGCCGTTCGGGGCGATGGCAGAGCCGTAGTTGGTGAACTCCCAGTCGTCGTAACCGGGCACAAATCCGGTGTTGATGTCCGTATCTAGTTCGGCTTTCTTGATCATGCTCACGATGAAGCTGGAGAAGTGGCGCGTACCGACCGTTATAGAAGTGGCATCACGTGCGATGAGGGGCATACCCTCCAGCTTGCCGGTTGTGTCGTCGTAGATGAAGCCCATGGCAAAGGAGTCGTCGGGTACCGTGGCCGGCACCTTTATCTCCATTAACTGGCTGGAGTACTCGCCGCCGTTTTCCACGCTGATCAAGGGCGTGACGGCGTTGAAATTGGAGCCGAACGACTGGTTCTCAATCGGGGCAGACGAGATATCGAACTTGATATTACCGGCGTATGATCCGGGGGGGACGGTCAAAACCAGTCCCTCCAGCGGGTCACCCGGTTTGCTTACCACTATAGTGCCGCCTGACGCCGCGATGGTCGCTGATGCCGCAGTCACCGCTTTGCCGGTTTTGATGGCGCCGCTAGAACTGCTGTTGCCAGGCACGGCGGGAAACAGGCTTAGGACGAGGATAAAAGCCACAAAAACGCCCATCCAGGATACCAGAGAGGTCCATGGCTTCCTGAATAGCGATTTCCTTGTGAGCAGAGGGAACGCCAGCACCAGGATGAGCCCAATGAACCGCAGGAAAGAAAACCCATCTGCCAGCATCACGGCGCTGAGGAGTAACAGAACAGCCCATACTGCCCAGAACAGTATGGGTTTGCCCGATGATTTTTTGTCTCCGGATTGGGGAGGCATATAAGTTGGTGGAGAGCCGGAATAAGTTGGAAGCGCTTGGGGCGGGGGGGCATATTGGGATGGAGGAGCCGCTGGAGGCTGGTGCTGTTCAGGTGCCTGAGGCTGCGCCTGTTGCCCGCATGCGGAGCAGAAGACCGCGCCGGAGTTCATGGGATTCCCGCAATTGGGACAGAACCTGCCTGTTTGCTCCATTTAGGCCTCCTAAAAAACGATGGGTAATTATACAGTATATATAGTCAATATCAAACTCACATTCTTTCTTTACGCTACCCCTTTTGAAAGCCCACATTTTAAGGGTTGTTACCATCGGACCGAGTGTTGATATCTAGTATCGGCCTAAAGGCATTCGAAACTGACTGAGTATATACTTTATATTTTGAAATTTAAGATGAGATTCTTGGTTCTGTCTTTCGAACAGTATCGCCCACCATGTCTATGGTTCTCGAGGACATTTCCCTCCGAGAACTCCTCCTGATGCTGGGGGGAACGGAGTGGAGGAAGCGTTTGCAAAACCGCACCAAACCCAACGACCGCCTCTTCGCCGAATACCTTGAAATCATCAAGGCATCTAAAAGCTACAAGTGGTTCCTTGAGACCAAACGCATGATCGCGGCTTTCCATGAATACATCGGCGAGTTCCCGCCTACCCTCGAGCTTTTTACCAGTTTCTTCCAGCGCTATTAACCCGTCGGGCTACTGATTTACCAGGTTGATTGGGCGATTCCAGGCTGGGTGTAGATCGCTTCCCAATAGGGATTCTGGATTTAAAGTATAGGGGTCTTGCAACCGAACTACCTCTCCTCTGACTTGGAATTCAAATTTTGCACTTTGAATGCGAGTGCGGCTATTCCCGATTTATGGGATATTTATCTCTCTTCATAAACACCTTTGCCACTAAAAAGCTCCAATCCACATCACCCTTGAAAATATCTGCAGTTAATTGCATGTAGTCAAACACCTCCTCCGGCGTACGGCCTGATTTGATAATCAAGCGGCGTAGCTCAGCATAAGAAGCGAGTTCCTTTTCTTTCGGCGAAGGCACTATCGTCTTGACACCGTAGATTGAGAGCACCAAACTCCGCAGCCCCCACGGACGGAGTAGGATTTGCTCTACCTGAGGGACGGGTATGCCGAGCTTCGTCGAAAGTGTCTTAAGAACCTTGCTCTTTTCCTCGGGTATCTTGAGCGTGTTTGACAATTTCTCGAGAAATGGCTCTAAATATCGTGGTAATTTTTTCCAGGTCTGATGATAACGACGGATGGTTTCCGGTTTTCCAGAGAGTGCAACCGCAGCTTTCTGCCAGCTGATTCCCCGATTAAATAGGTGGAAAGCGCGCTGCCTGATTGACAACCCATTCTCGTCTCGTTGAGCCTCGTTTGGTCTATGCCGGAAAGCCCTGGCCAACCGGTTCAGCCGGCGTCCGGCTTTTTTACCAGGGATCTTTAGCGATTCTTTGTGTGGTTTTGCACGCAATCTCTTGACCTTGCCGAGAATTAGTCTCCCATCTGCTTTTTTATGCTGCTTTTGGCATCCAACAAGGAATCAAAAATACACTATTAAGGCGCAATCACGCCTATATCCAATACTATTGTATCACTATCATATCACTTTTTGTAATATACCCACCTTTCAGGGGGACGGGGCAGCCTTCCCGGGTGATAATAATCGCTGGCTGCGGTGAATATACAACCACCGTGCCTCAACTAATATGTCGCTATGCCATCCCTTTCGGCCACAATTTCACCCAAAGAACACATGGAAGAGTTAACAAATGGCACATCGGAACTTGGCATCCCCCACTTTTTCTTAGCTGGCCCTCATGATTGGCGCTGTGAAAGGTCTGGTCGAAAAGCCTTTGCCACAATTTTCGCATTGTGACTGATTATAGTTAGCGATCATGTGACCTTCCCCCCGAAAACAGCTAAACCATGATTTAAAATCCTCCGGTATAATAAAAACACCAAGAGGATGCATGAAAGCCAGGAAGTACACCGAGGAACAGATCATCTCCGTGCTGAAAGAAGTGGAGGCCGGAGTACCGGTTTCCGAGCTCTGCCGCAAGTACGGGATGAGCGATGGGACTATCACCCCGTCTGAAAACCCGACTGGATGAATAATTGGATAGGGTTTGGACTAAACGTAAGCTTTGTTGTGCGAACTAGACAATAATTTACCCACCGAAACCAGCCTGAAACGTTCCCAGCAGAGACCCGTAAACTGCTGAAAAAACTTATACCGTTGACATGACCATCGAACACCAGGGATTCCGCTTTTTAAGCGGGCCTATCCACCAGCGCCGTTGTTGTTCTAGTCGAGAGCTAACTGTATCTTGATGGCCTCTTCCACCTTGTGCATATCTTTCGGCGAAATGATACCTGCACAGCTTGACAACCTGGACTTGCTCACCGTAGCCAACTGGTCGGCCATGGCTTTGCTTTCACCACCATCAAAAACCACGAGCGCTTCGCTTGGATAAAGACGCTCCGTTTTACTGGTCAGAGGTACGACCTGAACCCGGTTGAGAAACTTATTCGAGGCATCGTTGCTGATGATCACAGCAGGCCGCTTCTTCTGGATTTCACCACCTATGGAAGGATCAAAGTTGACCCACCATACTTCACACCGTTTCATGGGCTAAGTCCTTGAAAGTATCCTCCGCCCATTCTGTAGCTTCCTTTTCCCGCTCCTCATCTCTGGCCATTTCAGCATAAGCCGATTCCAGGTTAGGGCGGATGACATGAGGCCTGACCAGTTCCTCGATGAACTTGCTTATTTTACGCGGGCCTATGTTCTCGCGGAGGCCATCGTAGACCTCATCATCAATTGTGATGGTTAATTTTTTCTGCATATCAAGACTCCTTGCACGTGTATTATACGTGTAACAACATTACGTGTCAATACACGAGGTTCACTCCGCCTTCCATCCCAAGAAACCCCCTTTGGAAAAGGAGAATAAGAAATGAGACTGCCGGTTCGAGGCACCCACCAGGCATCTCTGGTATTTCACCTTCCGCCCAAGGGACAAAGGGTGTCGAGGTTAAACAAGTATTTGCGCGAATATGGCGCGAATATGCCGCGATAGGTCGCGTATAGACAAAATCAATCCGCGCATAGAGGTTTTTTACCCCGGAGATGTCATCGGGGAATGGCATATAGTCCGCATTTAAGCCGCGCGCCACGCACACATGTGGAAAATTATGTGGATTTTTTCTCATTACGAAGGAGGAATTTTCTAAGTTAGGCTTAGGGGGAAAGAAACGAGAACACCCCAAAGCCTAATTCACTGTAACTGAATATTCTCTTCTCCATAAAAAATTGGCTGTATACATTAATGAAACATCGGAATGGCGGTTAAAACCGATTGCCGGCACTACGCACCATGGAAATACACTTCATGCTCCGGCATAATACCGAAGGCCTTACCGCTCAATTGGCAAAGTGCCTCCCCTGCTATTCCCCGGGGGTGATTTTCCACCTTCGAAAC
>CAZPAL010000091.1:0-6464 GCA_964584525.1 uncultured Dehalococcoidales bacterium
TGTACGGCTCGCCGGACACCCGGCGTGCGCTGGCTGACCATGTCCTGAACGGCGAAATCTATTCCAGCTTCATGGAGAGGTCATTCTTCACCTTTCACGAGGTCCGGGAGCCCTGCTCCTTTGATGTCGGCCGCTACCGGGTGATGGCTTTGCCCGTAAGCCACTCCGTCCCCGCCCAGGGGTATCTGGTCAGCACGGCCGGGCACAGCCTATTCTATACCGGCGACACCGGCCCCGGCCTGGCTGAAACCTGGCAGAAAGCAGAGCCGGAGCTGCTTATTATCGAGGTTACCGCCGCCAATCAGTGGACGGAATACATGCGCGGCGCCCTGCACCTCACCCCGGAGCTGTTGAAAGAGGAATTACTGGATTTTCGCCGCCTGAAGGGTTACCTCCCCCATGTCGTCACCGTCCATATGAACCCCTCCCAGGAAGCAACCATCAGGCGGGAACTCACCGAGCTGGCGCTGGAACTGGGGGCGGATATCACCCCCGGTGCCGAAGGGCTTGAGATTTGCCTTGGGGTTCCATCTCCAGGCTGAAATCGAGCGTTTTCGAGGAATGGGTGATGGCCCCAACCGAGATGCGGTTCACCCCGCTAGCCGCCACCGCCGCCAGCGTGGAAAGGTCGATGCCGCCGGAGGCTTCGAAAATAGCCCGGCCGCCCAGCCGCTCGATTACCTCAGCCATCTCTACGACGCTCATATTATCCAGCAGCACGATATCCGCTCCCCCGGCCACCGCCTGTTCAGCCTGCGTGAGCGAGCCGACCTCCACCTCCACCAGCGTACCGGCCGGGGCGGCCCGCCTGGCTTGAATGACCGTTTCCCGCAAGCTGCGGCAGCCGGCCAGCGCCGCCAGGTGGTTGTCCTTGATAAGGATGCCGTCGGCCAGGTTCAGCCGGTGGTTAGTGCCGCCGCCGCAGTAAACGGCATATTTTTCCAGCAGGCGCATGCCGGGCATGGTCTTGCGCGTATCGGTGATGACGACGGCGCTGCCGGCCAGTTTTTCGACATAACGCGCCGTGCCGGTGGCCACACCGCTCAGATGACACAGGAAATTAAGGGCTACCCTTTCCGCGCCGAGTAGGCTGCGCGCATTTCCGCATACGCTCGCGACCTTGTCCCCCGGCGCGACGCTGCAGCCATCAGCCAGGAACCGTTCCACCAGCAGCCGTGCATCCATTTCAGCGAAGACGGCGGCGAATATGTCAAGCCCCGCCAGAATCCCGTGAGCCTTGGCCGTCAGCACCGCGGCGGCATCCAGGTCCGGTGGAATTACGCAGCGTGAGGTTAAATCCGCCCCGGTCATGTCTTCGGCCAGGGCCAGCCTGATAACGGCCTGCACCTGGGGATTCCCGGCCAGGTGCGCATATTGCGCCATTTTAGCCGCCCCTTACCTGTATGATGTGTTTTTTCCAGGTGTCCGATACCGCCGGGTAATCATTGCGGTAATGCGCCCCCCGGCTTTCCCGGCGCAGCAGCGCGGATTCGGTCATCAGCCTTCCCGCCAGTATCAGGCTGGACATCTCCCAGGTTGCCCGGTCCACCGCCGGCGGCAAAGCTTCCTGCCAGGTGGCCAGCGTATCCGCCGCCTCGGTCAAGCCCCGGCCGTCACGCATGATGCCCGCTTCTTCCCAGAGCAGTTGCTGCAGGCCGGCCCGGCTGACCGACTGCCCTTTTCCTTTCCCGGTCCGGCGCGATAAATCCAACCGGCAGTCGTCGTTCCAGTGGGGGATTGACTCGGCTTCCGGCTGGCTGACGCTGGACTGGACGATGCGCTTGCTGAATACCAGCACCTCCAGCAGGGAGTTGGAAGCCAGGCGGTTGGCGCCGTGGACGCCGGTACAAGCCACTTCCCCGGCGGCGAACAGTCCCGGCAGGCTGGTGCGCCCACAGGTGTCGACGCGGATTCCCCCTATCATGTAATGCGCGGCGGGGGCCACCGGTATCATCTCGGAAGTAATATCGACGCCATGTTCCTGGCAGAAACGGTATATCTGGGGAAAACGGGCGGCGGTGATGTGAGCCGGCAGGTGGGTGACGTCCAGCCAAACGTGTTCCGCGCCGGTGCGGGACATTTCACGCGCGATGCTGCGGGCCACCACGTCCCTGGGGGCCAACTCAGCCTGGGCGGCATAGCCCGCCATAAAAGCTTCTCCGGCGGCATTGCGCAATATGCCGCCTTCGCCCCTCACCGCTTCCGAGATTAGAAAAGGGGAAACGCCCGGCAGGTGCAGGGCGGTGGGATGAAACTGAAAAAACTCCATGTCGGCGATTTCCGCTCCGGCGGCATAAGCCAGCGCGATGCCGTCGGCGGTGGCCACTTCCGGATTGGTGGTGAATCTGAAAAGCATGCCCGCCCCGCCGGTGGCCAAGATGAGATGCCGGCAGCTGAAATCCTGATAGATGCCGGTCCGGCCGTCCAGCGTGCGCAGCCCCGCCACCCGGCCCATGTCCTTGATGATTTCAATCGCCAGGCAATTTTCCAGCACCGGAATGTGGGCGGCGCGCAGTCGCCCGCTCAGCGTAGTTTCGATGCTGGCCCCGGTGGCATCCCCGCCGGCGTGTAAAATGCGCGGCAGGCTGTGGGCGGCTTCGCGCGTCAGCGCCACGACGCCGCCGACGGTATCGAAAGGCACGCCCAGCTCGACCAAATCTGCGATGCGGTCCGGCGCTTCGGCGGTCAGGATGCGCACCGCCTCCTCGTAGCACAGCCCCGCCCCGGCGGCAATGGTGTCCTTGAAATGCAGTTCGGCTGAATCGTCATCCCCGATGGCAGCGGCGATGCCGCCCTGGGCGTGGCGGGTGTTGCAATCCTCCAGGCTGCCCTTGGTCACCAGTTGAACGCTGCCGTGCCGGCAGGCGAGCAGGGCACAGTAAAGACCGGCAATGCCGCTGCCCACTATGATGTAGTCATAGTGTTTGATGGGAGTCCTCCAATCAGGGGAAAAATCAGGCGGCTTTGGGAGCGTCGGTCTGCCGGTAAGCCACCGCCTGGCGCGAGATGCGGATGGCCGCGCCGGATTCCACTTTCAGAACCAGGCTGTCGTCCCGCATGCTCTCGATTTCGCCATAAAGGCCGCCGATGGTAATCACCCTCTCCCCTACCTTGAGCGTGGCCAGGGTGGCCTGGTGTTCGTGCTGGCGCTTGCGCTGCGGACGGATAATCAGGAAATAGAAAAAAGCGAACATGAGCACCAGGAAACCCAGCATCAAGAAAGTACTGGTCGTATCAGTTCCCATTATGCCTCCTCGAAATCCACCAAATTACCCTGTAACCACCAGGGGCTGGTTTTGTCAATTTTAACCCTTACCAGCTGCGAGCGAAGGTTTTCGCCGCTCTGGAAGAATACCAGTTTATCACTTCTGGTGCGCCCTTGCCACTTCCCGCGCCGGCGCCGCTCGACCAGTACCTCCAGGATTTGCCCATCCAGGGAGGCATTTATTTCTGCGGCGATACGCTCCTGCTGCTGTTCGAGCAGCTTCAGGCGGCGGGCCTTCTCTTCGGGAGGGACGTCATCGGGCAACCCGGCGGCGCGGGTGCCCGGGCGCGGCGAGTAGGCGGCGATATGGATGGTGTCGAACCGGAGTTCGGCTGCCAGCGCCAGCGTGTTAAGAAACTGCACTTCACTCTCCCCAGGGAAACCTACGATGATATCGGTGGTCACCGATAGATTCGGCACCCGCCGGCGCAGGCGGGAAACGAGTTCGCGGTAGTGAACCACGCCGTATCCCCGCCCCATCGTGCGCAAGATGGCGTCGTCGCCAGCCTGGATGGGGAGATTGACGCTTTCACAGACCTTGTCCAGTGTGGCGATGGCTTCAATCAGGCCCGGGGTCATGTCCTTGGGGTGGCTGGTCAAAAAACGCAGGCGTTTGAGGCCGCTTATTTCGTTCAGCTCGCCAAGCAGCCCCGCCAGGTGTGTTTCGAGTCCCAGGTCGCGCCCGTAGGAATCTACGTTCTGCCCCAGCAGCACGATTTCGCGCGCCCCACGCTGCACCAGTTCGCCGGCCTCATGCGTGATATCCTCCGCCGTGCGGCTTCTTTCTCGGCCGCGGCGGTAAGGCACAATACAGTAGCCGCAATAATTGTTGCAGCCCTGCATGATGGTGAGATAGCTGGACACATCCGCCTTTTCGGGAAGGTACCGGGACGGGGACGACAGCCACTCCGGAATCTCACCCGCCGCAAAAACATAGTCGACGAATGGGAAGCGTTGGCGGAAGGCGGCGCTGTCGCCGTCCACGAAGCAGCCGGTGACAGCCAGAATAACCTCGGGGCGCCGCAGTTTGAGGGCTTTCAGGTTTTGAAGCTGATTCAAAACCCGGGTTTCGGCACTCTGGCGCACCACGCAGGTATTGAGGATGATAATGCCGGCGCTTGCCGCTGAAGGCGCCGCCGTATGCCCGGCTGCGGCCAGAGCGCATTCAAGGCGCTCCGATTCGTAACGGTTCATCTGACAGCCGATAGTCCAGATATAATAGCCAAGCATGGTTTTTCTGCTCTTTGAATCCGGAAGAAATGCGGCGGAAGTGAAGCTGGCGGAGGGAGAGAGATTCGAACTCTCGACCCTGATTACTCAGGGCAAGCGCTTAGCAGGCGCCCGCACTAGGCCACTATGCGATCCCTCCAAACCGTAGATTAATATAGCATAACGCGCTCTTCCGCTCAATTTCCCGTGTCATCCTGGAGGCCATGAAGAATAGCCGAAGGATCTTGACTGGCGGGGCGTATTCCCCCGGGTACGAGATTGCCGCGCCTGATTTTCATCTTGGCGGTTATTGAATATAACAGGGGAGTTCGAGAGAAGCGCCAGCCCCTCCTGAAATTATTCCCCCCCCTTCCTAAGAGAGGGGCCGGGGTGGGTGAAGACAGCCGGTTGAGCAGTCCGCAGGCCTGTGCTATGATGACCACATGGAAGTGAGTGTTCTCTTTGACGAAGGGTTCGAGGACAGCCTGCCTGAGGCATGGCTGTCGGAGGTAGCCAGTGGAACGCTGGCCGCCGAGAATAAAACCGGGGTTGAACTGAGCATCCTCATCACCGGCCAGGAGATGATACAGGAACTCAACCGCCGCTACCTGCGCGAGGACCACCCCACCGACGTGCTCTCTTTCGCCATGCTGGAATCGGAGGATGGAGCGGAACCTTTTCCCTGCCCCGCGGACGGCATCCAGCACCTGGGCGAAGTCATCATCTCCTATCCCCAGGCCGAGCGGCAGGCCGCCGAACAAGGCCATTCTCCCCGCAAAGAAACGGCCGTGCTGCTCATCCATGGCATCCTGCACCTGCTGGGGTACGACCATGCCACACCCGAAGGCGAACGGGCTATGAAAGACAGAGAAGCAGCCTTGCTGAAGCTGGTGGAGGGGCAACCGGCATGAGGGTGTTGGGCATCGGCGGCAGCCCCCGCCGCGGCAGTAACAGCGACCTGTTGCTCAAGGAAGCGCTGGCCGGGGCGTGCGCCGCCGGCGCTGAAACGCATCTGCTTTACGCCGCCGACCTCAACATCATGCCCTGCAATCATTGCGACTCCTGCCTGCGCACCGGCAACTGCCTTTTCCAGGACGATATGCAAAAGGTGTACCGCGAACTGGAGCAGGCCGACCGCCTGATTCTGGCCTCCCCCATCCATTTCATGGGGTTGCCGTCCCAGTTGAAAGCCCTGATTGACCGCGCCCAGGCGCTGTGGGCCCGGAAATACCTGCTCAATCTGCCCCCGCTGGGGGACAGTCGCCGGCGGCTGGGGATATTTCTGGCGGTGGGCGGCCGGGCGGGCGACAGGGATTTCGAACCCGCGCTGGCGACGGTGAAGGCATTTTTTGCCTGCCTGGATATAGGCTTCGAGGGCATGCTGGCGTACCAGTCAGTCAATGACCGCGCCCAGATTCTAAGTAATCCCGAAGCGTTGATGCAGGCTTGCCAAGCCGGCAACCGCCTGTCATCCGATACCGCCGGCAGCAACCGGCCGTCCGGCGCATCCCAACTGAAAAACTAAAAGGAGGGCTGTATGAAATTTATCCTGGGCTTTCTGAGCGGACTGCTGGTGCTGGTGGTGCTGGCGGTACTGGTGGCGGGGTATTTCGGCTTGGTTCCCGGCATTTCTTCCCTGTTCGGTTCCGATAAACCGGTGGATTTGGGGGTGAGCTATACCCCGGCGGATTACCAGAGCGCCCGCGAAAAAGGCGACATCGCCCGTGTCGACCTGCCGGAAGCGACACCGCCTGGCAGCAGCGTCCAATTCATCGGTCAGCATCCGGCCAATTTTCCGCTGACGAATTCTGAGGCCACGGCCCTGGTGAACGAGAAATCGTGGCTCTACTTTCCCATCCGTGACGCCCAGATTCGATTCAACGCCGACGGCACCTGCGAGTTTTCCGGCATACTCATGGTGGACAAACTAAGGGATTTCACCGCATCTTTCGGGATAACCGGCGACGAATACAATACAGCACAGGAATGG
>CAZPAL010000092.1:0-6434 GCA_964584525.1 uncultured Dehalococcoidales bacterium
GTGGCCCTGGCCGAAAAGATCGGCGCCCTGGCCGGCCAGATGGTCGACTTCGGCGTCCTGGCCATCGACATCGCCTACGAGGGCGAGGTGTCCAACCTCAACGTCAAGCCGATGACCTCGGCCGCCCTGGCCTTCGTGCTGGGGACCACCGACATCCCCGAGATGTTCCGGCGCGTGCTGGAAAGCTCGCTTTTCGAATTCCCCACCCTGACCCTGGCCGGTTTTTCGCTCTTCATCATCCTGGTGGTGGAAACCGCCCGCGTGCCGGTGGATAACCCCGAAACCCACCTTGAACTGACCATGATTCACGAGGCCATGCTGCTGGAGCAGAGCGGGCCCAAGCTGGCGCTGATGGAGCTTTCCTACGGCATCAAGCAAACCATCCTGATGGCCCTGCTTATAAATATAATCTTCCCATGGGGGCTGGCCGGTTCCCTCAGCGTCGGAGGTTTGCTGCTCTCCGCCGCCGCCTTTGCGCTCAAGGCCAGTCTGCTGGCAGTGCTCCTAGGTGTTTTTGAGACGCTGCTGTCCAAAATCCGCTTTTTCCGCCTGCCGGATTTCTTCATGGTAGCCTTCTTTCTGTCCTTCGTCACAATCGTTTTTGAGTTGCTCAGATGATTGAAAACAGCGGAAATATCATTCAAATCATGTTCGTGCTGGTGCTGGCTACGGCGGCTTTCATCATCACCCAGCGTTCGCTGGTGTCGCTGGTCAACGTCTACGCCCTGCAATCGCTGGTGCTGGCCGTGACCGCGCTGGTGCTTTACCTGGAACACGGCACCCCCAGCCTGCTGTGGGTCTGCCTGCTGACGCTCCTGGTCAAAGCCGGCATCATCCCTTATTTTCTGCGCCGCATTCTGGCCAGCCTGCCCATCAAGCGCGATCTGGAGTTCAGCTACCTCAACCCTTCCAGTTCCATCGTGGTGAGCGCGCTGCTCCTGTTCGCCGTCTATATCTCGTTTTCCAACCTTACCGGCCACCTCTTCCCCGACCCCCTCTTTTTCCTGGGCGGGGTAATCGGGGTCTCGCTGGCGCTGATGGGCATGATGGTTATCTTCAGCCGCAAGAAGGTGCTTTCCAAGATTACCGGCTATCTCACCATGGAGAACGGCATCGTGCTTTTCAGCCTTTTCATCGCCGAGATGCCCTTCATCATTGAAGTACTGGTCTTCATCGACCTGCTGATGCTAATCACCCTGGCGGCGGTGATGGCCTTCGGCATGGATTCCAGCATCGAGGCTTTCCACCGCCGGCTGACCCGGCTGGGGTTGAGGTTTGAGGACTGATGGCGCCTTATATTTTGCTGCTTTTCATTCTTCCTCCGCTCATGGCCGGCCTGTTGATGGCGGCGCTGGGCGGCCGCCGCCTGGGGCGGGACAACCGTTTCCTGAGCTTGCTGGCGGCGGCGCAGGCGTTCATCTGCCTGGCGCTCAGCCTGTGGGTTATTTTCGGGCAGAGCCTGCCGCTTTTCTATCTGTCCGGCCAGCCTTTCATGATTGATTCGCTGGCCATATTCGAGGTCTTCATCACCAGCCTGGTCTTCCTGCTGGCGGCCGTCTATGCCCGCGGTTATGTGGCCGGGCTGCTCGAAGCCGGCGAACTCGACTCCGCGCTGCTCAGGCTCTTCTACGGCACGCTCTGCCTGCTGGAACTGGTGACAGTGCTGGCTTTCTTCTCCAACAACCTGGCCCTGCTGTGGATATTTGCCGAACTGAGCACGCTCTTCTCCGCCGTGCTGGTGGTCAGCCTGAAAGCCAGGGAGAATATCGTAGCCGCGCTCAAGTACGTCTTCATCACCTCCACCGCCATGCTCTTCGCCTTTATCGGCATCATCGTCCTTTTCGCTCTCAGCCGCCAGGTGATTGACGGCGGCAGTCTCAACCTGTCCAGCCTGCTCACTTCCGCCGCCCTGCTGGACGAGAAGATTTTCACCCTGGCTTTTGCCTTCCTGTTCATCGGTTTCGCCGCCAAGGCCGGCGCGGCGCCCTTCCATACCTGGGTGCCTTCGGTTTATATCCGCGCCCCCTCGGTGGTGGCGGTGGTTTCGGTGACAACGCTTAACCTGGCGCTCTACGCCATCCTGCGCCTGTATGTCATCGGCTACCACGCCGGCTCCGGCGGCTTCATCAGCGTCCTGCTGTTCAGTTTTGGGCTGCTCAGCCTGGCGGCGGCCGGCCTGAGCATGCTGGCGCGCACCAATACCAAGAAGCTGATCGCCTTTGCCGGCGTGGAAAACACGGGCTTCATGCTGATAGCTATCGGGCTGGGTTCGCCGGTGGCCTTCTTCTGGGTGCTTTTCCACCAGTTGGGTTATACCATGGTCAAGACGCTGCTCTTTTTGTGTGCCGGCATCTTCCACCGCCAGTATCAGTCCAACAAGTATTTCATGGTGTACAGCCCTTTCAAACTCCAGCCGCTGGCTGCCTGGGGGCTAATTCTGGGCGCCGCCGCGCTGGCGGGCGCCCCCGCCTTTCCCGTTTTCCTGGCCAAGTGGAACATTTTGAGCGAAATGGCCGGCTATTCGGTGCCGCTCGTGGCGGCTGTGCTGGCGCTGGTGCTGCTGGCGGCGGTGGGCACTGCCTATTACTTCATCCGTGTTTTCGGCCAGCCGCCCGCGGACGAGCCCACCCCCTATCAGCCCACGGCGGGCATGAAGCTGAGCGTCGCGCTGACGCTCGGTATTATAGTGATACTGGGGCTTTACATGCCGCCCGCGCTGGCGCGCCTGCTCAACGACATCGTCAGCGGGACGGGATTTTGAGGATGATATGCACCAGATAATTGCCGAACTGGAGCAGGGCTTTCCCGTAAAGCGGCTCAAGGCCGAAGAGGCCGGGGAGTTGACCCGCAGCACCTGGCTGGGGGCAGGCGAGGATATCTACGCCGAAATCATAGGCTGGCTTTCGCGGCGCGAGCTGCGCCTGTGCGGCCTGTGGGCGGTGGAGGATTTCGAATCCCACCCCGGCTTCAGCCTGCTGGCCGTTTTCGAAAAAACCGGCTCCAGCGGGCTGCTGGCGCTGGCGGTGGGTCTTAAAGGCAAAGAGACGTTTTCCATCGCCTCCCGCTTTCCCGCCGCCAGTTATTACGAACGCGAGATTCACGACGGCTTCGGCATAGAGTTCAAGGGCGGCTTCGATAACCGACGCCTGTTCCTGCACGAAGTCTATCCGGACAACTTCCACCCCCTGCTTAAGTCTTTCAAAAACCGGCCGCTCAAGCTCAGTCACGCCCGGCCCGCTGGCAGCCCCTACCTCTTCCGCGAATGCGAGGGGGAAGGCGTTTATCAGGTTCCGGTAGGCCCGGTGCATGCCGGCATCATCGAGCCGGGGCATTTCCGCTTCAGCGTCATCGGGGAAACCATTTTCGCGCTTGAAATCCGCCATTTCTACAAGCACCGTGGGCTGGAAAAACTGGCCGAAGGCAGGTCCCCCGCAGAATGCATGGCTATCGCCGAGGCCGTCAGCGGAGACGAGAGCGCTGCCAACGGCGCCGCCCTGGCCATGGCGCTGGAGGGCGTCGCCGGCGTCACCCCGCCCCGCCGCGCCCGGCAGCTCCGCACGGTGCTGCTGGAACTGGAACGCGTTTACTGCCACCTGGGAGACCTGGCCGGCATGGTGCAGGACGTGGCCTATCCCTTGGGGGCCAGCCCGCTCTTCGTCCTGCGCGAAGAAGTGCTGCGCTGGAACGCCGCCCTCACCGGCTCGCGTTTCCTGAAGGGCATGATTGTCCCGGGCGGGCTACAGCGTGACATAGCCGCCGGGCCGCTTGCGGGCCTGGCCGCCTTTGCCGAAGCCTTCCCGGCGCGCCTGGAGCACATTTTAGCCGGTATCTACGGCTCAAGCTGGGTGATTGACCGGCTTGAAACCACCGGCGTCATTGCCCCCCACCTGGTGAACCCCCTCAGCCTGAGCGGACCCGCCGCGCGTGCCTCAGGGGCGGATTTGGACACCCGGCGCGACCACGCCTACGGCATCTACCAGGAACTGCGGCTGGACGTGCCGGTGAGGCAGGCGGGCGACGTGCTGGCCCGTTTCCAGGTGAAGGCCGGCGAAATCCGCACCTCAATACTCATGGTCAGGGAAATCCTGGCTCAGCTTGATTCCGGCGCCGTCTGCCTGCCCTGCCTGGTAAAGGACGGCTATGCGCTGGCGCTGGTGGAAAGCGCGCGCGGGCAAAACATGCACTGGATTTATGTCAAGGACGGGCTGGCGGCACGCTACAAGGTGCGCACCGCCTCTTTCAGCAACTGGCCGGCCATCGAACACGCCGTGATGGGCAACATCCCGCCCGATTTCCCGCTTATCAACAAGAGCCTCAATCTTTCCTATGCTGGCAACGACCTGTGAGGACTTTATGATTCTGGACCTTTTGAAAAATGTATTCAGCCGCAAGCTGGCTCCCCCGCTGGAAGCGGCGGGCTTTGACCGGCTGGGAGTGGAACTCAAGAGGGAGATTGACGCCGTCTTCGGGCGCAGCCTGGCCATCCGCGAGGTGGATTCGGGCAGCGATAACGCCGCCGAAATTGAACTTAATAACCTGAGCACGCCTTATTACGACATCGAGCGCTTCGGCGTGAGCTTCGTGGCCTCCCCGCGCCACGCGGACGTGATGGTCATCACCGGGGCGGTGACCCAGGCCATGGCTCTGGCGGTGAAAAAGACTTATGAAGCCATGCCGCAGCCGGCGCTGGTGGTGGCGGTGGGCGATGACGCCTGCGGCGGGGGCATCCTCAAGGGCAGTTACGCCGTGCTGGGCGGGGCGGATAAGGTTCTGACGGTGGACGTCAAGATTCCCGGCAACCCCCCCTCCCCGGAGCAGATTATGTCCGGCCTGCTGGAGCTGATGAGGGTGATACGGGAGAAATCCAATGTCATTGCGAAGCCGTGAAACGGCTGTGGCAATCTCGTTCTCTTAATCAAGAGCACCCGGAACTGTCTTGTAGTATAATCTCGGAAAATCCTGAGCGAGGGGGTATTTATGAACGACGCCTTTCAGTGGTTCTTCGGCAGCTTCTTCGGCATCATTGTTTTCATCATCAGCCTGGTCATTTATTTTATTCCGACTATCGTTGCCGCCCTCCGCCACCACCGCAACACGCTGGCTATCTTCCTAGTCAACTTTTTCTTCGGCTGGACGTTCATCGGCTGGGTGGGTGCCCTTGTTTGGGCGGTTGTGAAGTAGGGGTGGAAGTATCCTTCATGGCTGGTAATTCCTGACCAGTCCCGTTATTCGTCATTACCCAGGGGCTTTGTGGAGCAGGTGCTATTTTTAAACGGCCTGCGGTATAAACTGGGTTACAAGCAGAAAGAGGAGCATTACCTAGGGACGAAACCCTTCGGATAACCCCTCATCGTGATTCTCTTAGGATTATAAGAGCGTATATCCTGCCTGTCAAGCGAGCACACATTATAGAAGGCTTCACGTAGCACAACCTGCATGAGCATTTCGGATTGTTCTCTGCGTTCGGAAACCTGAAATGTTGTCGCCCCATGATGTCGCGCCACGTACGTATTGCGTCAAAAGTAACTGTTACCGAAAGTCTCCTTGTTGCCTCAAAAATACTGTTACCGTAATCCTCCTTTGCGGTTTATTTTTCGCCGGGATAGCGGTCTCTTAATTGCCAGAGATGCTCGACGTTGGCGTTTATCTGTTTCAAAAGGCTTACAGGGTTCAGGTGAGCGTAGATGGAGGCGATTTGGGTTTTGTTAGCTTCACTGGTAACTCCTGACTTTAGCACCCGCTGATAGGGTGTTTGAGCTACATCATAAATCCGATGCACTTTCGCGCCATGCCTTGTCTTAGACACAAGCTTCATCGCCGGCTGAAAGAAATTGGCATATAAGCGTAGCAGATAATAGACCTGGTTAAGAGTTTCGTAAGCCTGTTTTGAGCTGTAGCGATCTCTACCGATGACGCGCCGCACAATATTCCCGTTCTTCTGCTCCACGAAACAGTTATCATTTTTCTTATAAGGACGTGACCGGGTGAAGGTAATACCTTCACGGTGACACCAACGGGCGAGATCCTGATTGATAAACTCGCTGCCATTGTCTGAATCAAGACCCAATAATGGGAAAGGCAGTCTTTCACGGATATGGTGAATTCCTGTTCCTACTCGTTGCTGACCTTTCCCCCATATGCCTATAAACTCGGACCAACCGGTGGCCACATCAACCGCCATCAGGGTATTCAGATAAAAACCCTCCAGACTTTCTCCACAATGGGCCACCAGGTCCACCTCAATAAATCCCGGGCGGTTTTCCTGCCAGTCTGTAAAGGTACGAATAGGTATCGAGCTCCTGAGTAAACTACCTGGCTTCGTGGCCGAGAACGACCGCCGCCCACCTTTTTGCTTCCAGGAACGCAATAACCGATCAATTGTCGCCGGACTCATGCGACAAAGTTTATTCTCAATTTCAGCCGTTATTTGGCTT
>CAZPAL010000093.1:0-6420 GCA_964584525.1 uncultured Dehalococcoidales bacterium
GCTTTCCCCCTGGAAAACCTTTTTGCGCAGCACCAGCGCCGCCAGCAGCCCGATGATTATGCCCAGCAGGTAAAGGCTGAAAACTACCAGCCCCTGTGAACCGGGGAAGAAGGCGGTAGCCAGCAGGATATAGATGGGCAGGCGCCCGCCGCATGACATAAAGGGGACAATCAGCATGGTTGCCAGACGGTCTTTGGGGTTCTCGATGGTGCGGCAGGCCATAATGGCCGGAATCGAGCAGCCGAAACCGATGACCATCGGGATGAAGGAGCGCCCGTGTAACCCCAGGTGATGCATGAGCTTGTCCATCACGAAGGCCGCCCGAGACATATACCCGGAATCTTCCAGGATGGATATCATGATGAAGAGCAGGAAAACCGGGGGCACGAAAAGCAGCACCGTGCCCACCCCGCCCAGGATTCCATCCACCAGCAGCGAGTTCAGCCAGTCGGGCTGGAGATGCGCCAGCAGCCCGCCCAGCCACTGGAAAATATAATCCAGGCCGCTCATCAGCGGGGGCGAAAGGGTGAAGATAAACTGGAACATACCCAGCATGATGAGTAAGAAGAGAGGGATTCCCAGCCAGCGGTTGACCATGACGCGGTCGATGCGGTCCGATAGGTTTACCCGCTCAATGGGCGGTTTCCTCAGGATATCTTTCATCAGCCCGGCTATCAGCCCGTAGCGCGCATCGGCTATCAGCGTCTCGGCGGCTTCCCGGTAGATGCCTTTGAGGTGCCTCAGGCTTTGCACCTGTGCCTCCAGGACTACGCTGTTCCGGGGGACGGTTCGCTGAAAGACAGAATGCACCTCCGCGTCGTTTTCCAGTAACTTGACCGCAGTCCAGCGCAGATTGCTTTTGACCGAGGTATCGCCGGCGGCGATGAGCGCTTCAAGTTTGGAGATTTCGGTTTCTACTTCCTCCCCGTAATTAAGCCTGAAGCTGGAGATGCTTTTTGAGGCCGAGCGCCTCACGACGGCTTCCAGAAGTTCCTTGATTCCCTGTTCGCGGCTGGCGATAATCGGGATTACGGGAGCGTCGAGGTGGCGCGATAGAGCGGCGACATCTATGTGATAACCTGATTTTTCCACCTCGTCCATCATGTTCAGCGCCACCACGCAGGGCACGCCTGTTTCGAGCAGTTGCAGGGTGAGGTAAAGGTTCCGCTCGAGGTTGGTGCCGTCCACGATGTTGATTACCAGGTCGGGCGATTGGCCGATGATGAAATTGCGGGCTACGATTTCATCCGGTGAGTAAGCTGTCAGACTGTACACGCCCGGCAGGTCCACCACCTTGATGTTCAAGCCTCCGAAGTGGCAAACACCCTCTTTTTTCTCCACCGTCACGCCCGGCCAGTTGCCGACGTGCTGATGGCTGCCGGTAAGAGCATTGAAAAGGGTGGTTTTTCCCGAATTGGGGTTGCCGGCCAGCGCGACAGTGATTTGCCTGGGCAATTTAAAGCTCTTTCACCAGTATTTTCTGCGCCATGCCGCGCCCGATTTCCAGATGAGTCTCGTTAAAAACCAGGCGCAGGGGACCATGTCCGCGGTTGTCCAGCACTTCCAGCGTCACCCCCTCATCAAGTCCCAGTTCTGCCATCTTGCGCGCCAGGTTATCGCCGCCTAAATGCCCCGCTACCAGTGCTTTTTCTCCCGCTTTAATCATGGACATAGGCACTATATCCATCTCAATGCTGATTCGGGAGGCCGTTTCCTTGCGCAGAGTCAGGGCGTAACCCTTGATTTTTATCTCGATAGGATCGCCCAGCGGGGCAGTGCGTTCCATTTGAATCTCGCTGCCGACTACCATGCCCATATCCGACAGGTATCGGCGCACCTTCCCGGTTAAATCGATGCCGGCGATGCGTCCCTTGAGTCCGGGGCTGATTTCGCTCAGGGGTTTGGTAGTCATGGATTACTCTTTCTTTCCGCCGGCAAGGACTTGATATAGCGGGCCAATTTTTGCATGCTGGCCTGGCTGAGGCTGTGTTCCAGTTTGCAGGCATCCGCCGCCGCCACCTCGCCATCCACACCCAGCACATCGGCCAGGAAGTGATGCAGCAACCGATGCCGTTTATGCACGTCACACGCTATCAGACGTCCTTCACCCGTCAGGCTGGCGCGGCCGTACCTTTGATGATTGACCAGACCGGCTTCACCCAGCCTGGACAGGGCGGAAGTGACACTGGGCTTGGTCACGCCGAGCCGGCGGCTGATACCGGTGACGCTGGCGCCCTCGCCGGCATCCAGCAGATTGATGGCCTCCAGGTAGTCCTCCATGCTGGCGCTCTGTATTGAAATATCTGCCATTTGTTTCCTTGAATAAGTTAGACGTAACTAACAAAATAGCATGAAATTTCCCCTTTGTCAACATTACATTTCACAGCCGGTGGCGTAAATGCTATGCTTTGAGAAACCCATGGGCATTAAATTACGCGTCATTTCACTGGCAGAACTGGAACTCCTGCGCCGCCGGGCGGGAAACGGGTTGGACTGGCCGCAGTTGTTCATGCTGCCGGGCTGGCTGGACGCCTGGTGGCGAAGCTTCGGCGAGGGGTATCAGCCGCTGGTGCTGGCCGGCGAGAACGAAAACGGCACAGTTGGAGTTGCCCCGCTCAAACTGCAGGGCGGGGAAGCTTCATTCATGGGAAATCCCTCGGTGTGCGACTATGGCGATTTCATCACACGGCCGGGAAATGAATTCGGATTTATCAACGCCGTGCTGGAAGACCTCAAAGGCCGGGGAGTCAGGTCGCTGGCACTGGGCACGCTCAGGCCCGATTCGACTGTCCGGCGTTTCCTGACGGAGGGCGAATCCGGCTCCGGCAAAATCGCGGAGTGCCTGGTGACGGACGTCTCATATCAGATGTTCCTCCCGGCGGGTTGGGACGCCTACCTGGCGTCCCTGGAGGGCCGGCAGCGGCGCGATATCGAGCGCAAGGAACGCCGCTTATTCTCACTGGCTGAAGCGGATTTCAGGATGCTGCGTGACGGCGAAGTCACTGCCGGCGACCTGACCCAATTCATAGACATGATGACCGCCAGCCGGCGCGACAAAGCCAGCTTCATGAGCGACGGAATGAGAAACTTTTTCGAAGATATTGCACGCGCCGCTGCCGGGTACGGCATTTTGAGGATGGGGTTTTTGGAAATGGGCCGCCGCAAAATGGCGGCGGTGATGTGTTTTGAATACTGCGGCGCTTTTTACCTGTATAACAGCGGCTACCTGCCTGAGTTCTCCGAACTCAGCGCTGGGCTTTTCTCCAAGCTGTATGCTATACGCTACGCCATCAATACGGGCTTAAAAATCTTTGATTTTTTGAAAGGCGCCGAGCCTTACAAAGCCCGGCTGGGAGCGCAGGCGGTAGAGCTTTATACCTGCCGCTTCCCACTGGGCTGATTCATGCCGGAAAATTTGCGCATCGCCATGCTCAGCACGCACAGCTGCCCCATGGGCAGGCTGGGGGGAAAAGACACCGGCGGCATGAACGTTTATGTGCGGGAACTGTCGCGCGCGCTGGCGCGTAACGGGATTCCGGTCGACATTTTCACCCGCGCCCATCAGCCGGGTGAAAGCATGGTTTCCACCCCCTGGACCGGCGTGCGGCTGATGCACATCCCCGCCGGGGCCCCGCTGGAGATGGATAAGGTGGAACAGCATGCCCATCTGCCGGAGCTGGTGGATAATCTGGCGTCCTTCGCGGGGCGTGAAGGCCGGCGGTACGACTTGATTCACAGCCATTACTGGCTTTCGGGAGAGGCCGGGCGGGAACTCTCCCACCGGTGGCGTGTTCCGCATCTGTCCATGTTTCACACGCTGGGAGCCGTCAAGGCCGGAGTGGCGGTGGAACGCGGAGAAAGCCGCGTGCGTCTCACAGCCGAAAATGATATTATCCAGAGTTGCCGCCGCGTCATTGCCGCCACCGGGCGGGAAAAAGATGATTTGGTCAGGTTATACCAGGCGCCTAGCGGAAAGGTTTCGATAGTTCCCTGCGGGGTGGACCTGGAACGCTTCCAGCCGCAAGAGCGCCCGGCGGCCCGCCGCCGCTTGGGATTGCCCCAAGATGGACGCTTGCTGCTCTACGTTGGCCGTATCGAACCGCTAAAAGGCATAGACCGCATCATCCAGTCGCTGGGTCTGCTGGGCGGCTTTTCGCCAACAAGGCTGCTGGTGGTGGGTGGGGATGAACAGTCGGGACGTGACACCGCCGCGCTCGAAGAATTGGCCGGGCAACTGGGGCTGACCGGGCGCGTGCTTTTCAAGGAGGCCGTGCCTCAGGCGGAGCTGCCGTATTATTACAGTGCGGCTGACGCTTCGGTGGTGGCTTCATATTATGAAAGTTTCTGCCTGGTTATTCTGGAATCGCTGGCCTGTGGCACGCCGGTGGTCTCTACCGACGTCGGCGTAGCTTCCAGCGTGATTGTGAGCGGGGAAAACGGGGAACTGACGGCGGATAATGACCCGGTCCGCTTTTCCTCTGCGCTGGCCAGGGCGCTGGCGGCGGATTATGGCTCGGCAGAGCGGAAAGAGGCCATCCGCGCTTCGGTAACGGGTTACGGCTGGGAGGTGGTGGCCGGGCGCATCGCCGCCGAATACCGCGCCGCGCTGGCGTGAACCGGAGCGCCCACGTTATCCTCTCTTTTATGCGCCACGCGTTTGACATTGGGCGTGGCTTTTCCCTATAATCCCCAAGGTATCAATGACATCATCCTGCCCGAGTGGCGCAACGGTAGCGCAACCGACTTGTAATCGGTAGGTTAGCGGGTTCGAGTCCCCTCTCGGGCTGAATCGGCTGGTTTAGGCCTCATGGAGAGGTGCCGGAGTGGTTAATCGGAACAGACTGTAAATCTGTCGCCCTTAGGGCTTCACTGGTTCGAATCCAGTCCTCTCCACCATTTTTATTCGGATGCCGCCGGGGGCGTCATCTATCACTTATGGCCGGTATCGCTGTCGCTCCTTTCCGTTTTGAAGGTATCGGCTAAGTTTTTACCGAATGTCTCCGCCGCCTTGCCCACGTCACGGAATTTGGCCTTTACCTCATCGTCCTTGAAGCGTCCGGCCAATGTGCTCGCAGACTGGCCGGCTGCCTGTCCAAACTCGCGGGCTTTGGATTTGAGTTCGGGGTCATTGAAAATCTGGCTGAGGGCTGAGCCGAAAGCTTCGAATATCTCCCTGAAGCTCTGGGCTACGTTCTGCTTGGGTTCCTTCTCCGGTTCCATGACAACCTCCCCGCTGATATTACCCTGGATACGATTTTAATCCCAAAACCAGTTCGGGCGCAATGTCACCGCGTCCTTCTCTTCGCGCTTGACAAAAATGCCAAAACACTCTATCCTAACTATTTAGTCTCAAGCATCGCCGTTTGCGGTGTGGCACTGGCAGCCGGAAGCCACCGGGCAGCGGCGAGTTTTGTTTGTGCGGGGGCTGATTGACTTTTAACAGTCTATTGCTTAAAATGGCGCGGTAAATCTGCCCACATAGCTCAGTTGGTAGAGCACGTTCTTGGTAAGAACGGGGTCATCAGTTCGAATCTGATTGTGGGCTTAAAGTAAAAAGGAGAACAATCATGGCAAAGCAGAAGTTTGAGCGTTCCAAACCCCATTGCAACGTGGGTACCATTGGTCACGTCGACCATGGCAAGACTACCCTGACGGCAGCCATAACCTATGTGCTGTCGAAGGAAGGCAAGGCTGAATTCCGCGCCTTCGATACCATCGACAACGCGCCGGAAGAAAAAGCCCGTGGCATGACCATAGCCATCTCGCACGTGGAATATGAGACGGCCACCCGCCATTATGCCCACATCGATTGCCCGGGACATGCGGACTTCGTCAAGAATATGATTACCGGCGCAGCCCAGATGGACGGCGCCATTCTGGTAGTCAGCGCCCCCGACGGCCCCATGCCGCAGACCAGGGAGCATGTGTTGCTGGCGCGTCAGGTGCAGGTTCCGGCAATCGTGGTTGCCCTCAATAAAGTGGATGCCATGGAAGACCCAGAACTGCTCGAACTGGTTGAATTGGAAGTCCGTGAATTGCTTAAGAAGTATAAATTCCCCGGCGATGAGACCCCGGTTGTCCGCGTTTCCGCCCTGAAAGCGCTGGAGTGCGGCTGCGGCAAGCGCGAGTGCCAGTGGTGCGGGGCTATCCTTAAACTGATGGATGCGGTGGATTCCTTCATTCCCATCCCCGCCCGCCCCCGGGAACTGCCTTTCCTGATGCCTATCGAAGATGTCTTCAGCATCAAAGGCCGCGGCACCGTACCCACCGGCCGGGTGGAGCGCGGCACCATCAAGGGCGGCGATGAAGTAGAAATCGTCGGTCTGCACCATGAGCCCAAGAAGGTCGTGGCCACCAGCCTGGAAATGTTCCACAAGCTGCTGGATTACGCGGAGCCCGGCGATGCCGTAGGTGTTCTGT
>CAZPAL010000094.1:0-6394 GCA_964584525.1 uncultured Dehalococcoidales bacterium
TGTGTTGGGTGTGTTTGGTGTGTGGTTTATAGAGGGATTCATCCCTGGATAAAATAAAATCCATCCCATTTAGTTTCATGCGGTTATACACGGAATGAGTGCTGCGGTTATTGACAATCCGGGTTACGTCGGGCGGAAGGGTGAAGTCCCCACTTACCCATCCCGGGATAAAGAAATAACCCCTTTTATTGAACATCCGGCGCAGGGCTGATGTAGATTCCTTAACGATAAAAGAATAGGCCCCCTTTGGTTCACGCGTATTAAGCGCGTGCAAAAGTGGGCAACGGCCAAGATACTGCTCGGAATATTCCCCGCCGAAAAGCAGAGCGGCTATGTAATTCTTGTTTTCCCGTATCCCGGTGTATGATACGGTAGTTTCGGCGCCGCTGTTTTTCTCGCGTCCGGTTATCATCCACTGCCCAAAGCGAGGAAGCATACCAAACGCCAACACCTGCTTATAGGGCTTCAAGACCAGGCGTAGCAAGCGGGCGCGCAAATCAGAAGAAATTCGGATAGGCGTAGGTTATCCTCCATTTCGTTTTGTCATACACATCCAAATCGGCGCTATCACGTCCGTTCAGGGATAAAACATCCATATAACCCGCATCCATAAATTTGCGATAGGGAAGTTTTTTTGAAGACCTGAATCCGAGGTTATAAATCAGTTCATGATGGAAATGCGGATCGCTGAAAGCCCAGACGGACATGACATAACAACCTGTCCTTTTAAATTCCCCCATGGCCTGCGCAATCAAAGCCCGAAAGCAGGCCAGGTCATTGTCTTTTACCAGGTAATCCATTATTAAGCCAGCCAGCAGGCCGGTATATTCTTTGTAGTTCTGGGTAACGGCATACCCGCACAATTCACCGCGCCTTTTGGCCGTGATATAACGGTATTTATTATGGGGATGGGTATCGAAACGCCAGCGCAGGTTGGTTTCGCTCCTCACCAGACCTACGGTTCCTCCATCCCTTATTGAATCCAAACGGGATAATTCAGGCGGGTAACTATCTGAAATTTCCACTTGGAACTGCTCCGCCTCATCATCGAGCCTGATATCGGCCGGATTGTAGAGCCGGTCGAGAAGATTGCCAAGCGGAGAAGTCAGCCCTCTGGGCGGCAAATGCCGCCCTATCAGTTGCCCCGGCTTCAATAAACGAAAGGATATCTCCAGAGGGGTGAGGACCCGGTAACCCTGGCTAAGAAAACCGGGGCGCGACATTTTCCCCGGAAACCCATACGACAGCGTACAGTTGTGCTCCAGCAGATAGCGGACGGCGGACTTACCCATGCGGTTAAAGATGCCCTGGCGGCGGTAGTCCGGGTGTACCAGCGTATCACAGTGCTGTGCGCCGATAATCTTGCGCTCACCCATCCAGAATTCAGCCAGCCAGAAAGGACGAACCCCGACAATTTTGCTGCCGTCAATGGCTACGGTGACGTCAGGCATGAGGTGAGCCAGCGGGTTTTTGATGTATTTCCAATCCCAGAAATCGATTGAAGCCTTCTCCCCATAGGTGGAAGCGAAAAGGTCCGTAAGTCCATCTATTTCGTCGGCATGCTTTACCGTTCTTATTTCAACCATTGATATTTATTCCCTTGCAGCGGCATGCCCGGGTTCATTCCAGGCGGTTATTGTCATGCCCGGCCATACTGCCCGTGTCCGGGCTGCAAATGTAGTATTTTCCTTAATTCGGAGGGCCGCATAACGGCTCGGTCGTGAATCCCGGCCAGCGTGTGGATACGGCGGATTAAATCAGAATTGCGGGCCAGCACGCTGCGGGCCGAATCGAACCATATGTTATCCTCCAATCCCACCCTGACACCCCCCCCGGATGCCACCGCTATCGAGTTCACTCTCAACTGGTAATCGCCGATACCGCCCATGCTCCAGATAGAAGCCGGGGGCAGGTCAGCCAGAAACATGCCCATCGGTAGCAACTCAGCCTGAGCGCAGGCTATGTTGCCGAAGATGAGGTTGAAGTAACGCGGGCCGGTCAGTAGCCCTTTTTTCTCCAGGTATTTGGCGTAGTTAATCATTCCACTGTCAAATACTTCCAGTTCCGGAAGAACGCCCAGGCGTTGCATCTCTCCCGCCAGTGCCTGTATCATCTCCGGATTGTTGACAGAAGTTTCTTTATTGAAATTGACCGAACTGAGCGTCAAGCTGCCCATATCGGGTTTAAGCGCGCCCTCCAGCAAGAGCGGTTGCCGACGCATCTCAAACTCGCTGAAGTTGCGCCCGCTGAGCGTCACTACTATCACCAGTTCCTGGTCGTGCCTGCGGATGCCTGAAATTATGCGGGCAAAAGTCTCCGCCTGGCAGGTGGGCGCGCCCGTAGTCTCGTCCCGGGCATGCAAATGCACCATCGTTATACCGATTTCGGCGGCTTGAAGCACCTGCTCCACGATTTCATCAACAACCACGGGAACATGAGGCGTCATAACCCGGGTGGGAATCATCCCAGTCGGAGCGAAATTGATGATGCAGTCCATTTATCCTCCGTTGCTTCCGGGAGAGCATCATATCACATTAGAGGCCGCCCCGACGACACCCACCAAGGTATCACCCGTTGAGGCGCAGTGCGCGGCTGCTCAAGCGGTTGATTGCCAGGCTCACCCCCAGAGCGCCCGCCACCACGATGCCAGTCAGAATCACCAGATTGAATACCACCGCGCCGAATCCCAATCCCAGGATGCTCAGGTCCATCACCGGCTTGATGACATAATACGTTGGAAAAAGGTAGCCTATCCACTGTGGAATCTGGGGGAACATATAGACAACAGCAGGGCCGAAGAGCAATAATCCGCCGAATTTCCAGAAAGCGAAAAGAGTGTTCATGTCCTTGATGACAGCTCCAGCCAGTAATCCGAGTTCGGCAGCCATCACAGCTCCCAGCGCCAGTACCAGTATCAGTCCTATGAAAGAGGAGCCGAAGCTGCCGCTGATAACCAGGGTCAACGCCCCCATGAACACAGCCAGCACCGCCCCCACTACGCCTTTGGAAAGAAAGATATCCCCGACGGTAGCCGGGGTGACATTCAAAGCCTCTATGGTACGGCGGTTCTTTTCGTTAATAAGTGAAGAAGCGGAAATCATCATGCCGCCGAAGAACAGCGCCATCAGCACCACCATGGGCAGCAGGCGCTCGCTCCAGGGCAGATTGCTCCCGTCCCCTAGCGCCTGGGTTTCGATGACTACCGGCAGCACGGTGCCGTTGATTTCGCGTACTGCATCGGCCAGTGCCACTGGAATGATAGCCCGGTTACGGGCTAGGCTTTCTCCCCAGATATAGGCTTTGAGCTTGACCGTCCCTGAACCCAGCTCTTCATCAAAGTCCGGCGGGAGCACAATTCCCATATCGATGGCGCCGCTGGTTGCCGCCGCTTTCAGACCGGCCTCGTTTTCATATGTCTTAAGGGAGATGCTCTGTGCCGAACCAAGCACGACGGCGAGTGCTGATTGCCCCTCATCGTAAATCCCAAGACTGGCACGGTCGGTGAAGATGTTGCCGAATGCCAGGTTTACGAACAGTGCCAGCAGTACTGGCATGATGACCGACATAATCAGCACGACATCTTTGGGCCCATGCAACACTTCATTTTTAATCAGCGTCCAAATCCGCTTCGCGTTCACTGGTACCTCCTTTTCAGAGCAACCATACCGCCCAGCACAACCACGGCGGTGAAAGCAATCACGATTGCCAGGTTGGAGCCTATTTCTGCCCAGCCGGCGCCATAATTTACCGTGCGCGTTACGGTGTCAATCAGAAAATAAGACGGGATGACCTTAGCCCAACCGGAAAGCAAACCCGGGATGACAGTGCCGAACCCTGGTATCGCCAGGACGATGAACAGCAGCATTCCCCAACCCATCACCGACATCAAATCGCGGGCGATGGATGCCAGTAGGAAACCAAGACCGACTACCATGACGCTGCCAACCGCCAGCGCGGTCAGAATTATCAGCGGCTGATGGCTGAACCCGTTCACCAGCGCCATGAACAGAATGGATTGCCCCAGAGCCAGACCTACGCCCATTACCCCCTTGGCGATGAAAAATTCGGACACGCGCATGGGCGTCACAAAAAGCGCCCGAGCCGTGCCCTGTTCAATCTCGATGCTTATCAGGCTGGCTAGGGTCATGATCTCCACCAGCAGAATAAAGACCGCCAGCATGGGACGCATGCGATCCCTGAGGGTTATCTGCGCTCCCATCATATCCGACCCCAGCACTTCCTGGGTGGTATTGAAATTCAAAGTCTGCCCGGTCTGGACATAAGCCAGTTCCTTTACCAATGCCACGATGGCATCGCGGATTTCCACCGGCGCGCCTGACGAGTAGTAGATTAGTATCTCCGGTTTGCCTCCAGCAGCCCAGGTATCCATCACGTCCACCGGCAGGGCGATACCCACCTGGTATTCGCCATCGGAAACTACCTGTCTGAGGGCTTCCCGGTCTGCGTAATACTGCACTTCCACCCCCTCTTGCCCCGCTAATTGGGCGAAGGCCTGAGGTACCACCGGGGCATGCATAGCCAAGCTTAGCTTTTCATCAACATTCGACGGCAGTACGAAGTAGATGCCAATGTAGAAAATCATGCCTACCAGAGTGACGAGCATGTAGAAACGGTTGCTCATGAACAGGGTAAGGTCCTTTTTGATGAGCGCCCGGATAATGCCTGGGCTCATTCGACGAGCCTTCGTCCGGTAACCATGATGAAGATATCTTCCAGCGTGGCCTCTTCGCTGTGAAGGGTGATAATCTTATCCTGGCTGAAAAGCCTGGCGACCGCCCCGGCGGTATCTTCTCTGTCCATGCTGATTTCTTTTTTCTCGACGCCGCCATCAGCTGCTGCCACTTCGGCAACCAGGGAACGCTTTCCATAGAGCTGTTTGAGGCTGCGGGGGGTATCCAGAGCGGCTATTTTGCCCTGGTTCATGAAAGCCACCCGATCGCATAGCTTGTCCGCTTCCCACATGTCATGAGTGGTGAGAAAAACCGTTGCCCCCCGCTGGCGCTCCTCCTGGATGATGTTACCGATAGCTTCGGAGGACACCGGGTCCAACCCCGCCGTAGGTTCGTCCATAAAAATTATTTGGGGCCGATTGACCAGTGAACGCGCCACCATCAAGCGCTGCTTCATTCCCTTGGAATAGTTAGACACTTTGTCTTTTTCGCGCCCGGCCAGCCCTACGCGTTTCAACATAGCGAATCCATCAAAGCCATTGATATCGAAAAGATGCGCGAAGAGCGACAGGTTTTCCAGGGCGCTCATCTGTTCGTAGAGGTTGGTCTGTTCGAAACAAACGCCGATATGCGCCTTGACCTTGCCCGTTTGCCTGGCTACGTCATACCCCAGCAATACCGCCTTTCCTTCAGCCGGCCTGAGTTGACCGGTGAGCATTTTTACGGTGGTGGTTTTGCCGGCCCCGTTGGGGCCCAGAAAGCCGAAAATCTCTCCGGACCCGACTTCAAAATTTATGTGGTCAACTGCCAGGATTTCCCCGTAGCGATAGGTTAGATTCTCAACTGTAATCGATTTTTCGCCCATGAATTAATGACCATCCTTCTTAACCAGGCTGAGGTCCTTCTTCAGAAAGCCGTAAAACATGATACGTGAGAGTTGTTCAATCAGAGCAGGGTTTCGGGCATACGTTTTAAGCGCATCCTGTTTGACCCTGAAACCCGCCTTGAGCGCATCCAGGTATATAAGCAGCGCTCCTTCGTCCAGAGATTCGTCTATATACCCCTGCTTTTTACCATCGGTCAGCATCGTCAGCCACAAGGGGCGAATCTCATCGTCATAAACCTGGTCGATGAAGGGAGAAATGGCCGGATCCTGGCTGATCAATTTGTTGACCACCTCGCCATTAATTTCGGAGGCGATATCCAGTTTTCCGCTGATGACAGACGTAATTTTTTGAGCGAATGGCAGGTCGGAATGAATTATTCGGTGGTTGCGTTCCAGATTATCCCTGATGAGGGTCTTGATGACTTCGCACAGCAATCCCTCGCGGTTAACGAATTGATTGTAGATAGTGGCTGGGGATACACCCGCCTCACGGGCGATGCTTTCGAGACTAACTTTCCTGACATCGTGGGTGCGGCGAAAAAGCACCACGGCAGCATTGATAACCTGCTGCCTTTTACTGAGCGTTTCACCCTGTATATTCATTATAGTAATATAGTTCTATACTATATTACTATATTTGTCAAAAGGGTTGAGGAAGTAGAAAATAAAAAGACTCCTCCGCCCCGGACCCGGGGCGGAGGAGTACGGCAGTACCCTAACACCAACCATTTTAGTTATTCACAGCCCCTTCCTTTATCCACCGTTGGATAATCCCTATCTGCGCGGGTTAAAGCGGCGCGGCGCCATAAGGCATGCG